>DATGSL010000369.1:0-3922 GCA_035302665.1 Opitutales bacterium
GCCAGGGACATTGCACCCGGCTCTGTCGGACCGCGACGACATCATCGTCATTACCGACGAAGCACATCGAAGCCAATACGACACGCTCGCGATGAACATGCGGACGGCCTTGCCGAACGCGAAGTTTATCGCTTTCACCGGCACGCCGCTCATCGCCGGAGAGGAGCGAACGCGCGAGGTGTTTGGCGATTATGTAAGCATCTACAATTTCCGCCAATCGGTGGAGGACGGTGCGACCGTGCCGCTCTTTTACGAGAACCGGACGCCCGAGCTGCAGATCACCAACCCGGCGCTCAACGAGGAGATTTATCAAGCCATTGAGGAGGCCGGGCTCGATGACGATCAAGAGGAGAAGCTGCGAAGACTTCTCGGCCAGCGGTATCATCTGATCACCCGCGATGACCGTCTCGATGCGGTGGCGAAGGACATCGTGCATCATTTCCTCAACCGCGGCTATCAGGGCAAGGCGATGGTCGTCTCCATCGACAAGCTGACGGCTCTGCGGATGTATGAAAAGGTGCATGCCGAATGGGAAACGGAAAAGACGAGGGTCTTGTCGACGATCGAACAACTGTCGCCGAACCATCCCGATTTCGCGGAGCTCCATGCACGCCTGAGGAACCTTCAAGAAACCGACATGGCGGTCGTCGTGTCGCCGGGACAGAACGAGATCTCCGAGATGAAAGCAAAGGGGATCGATATCGTCCCCCACCGGGAACGAATGGTGCGGGAGAATCTCGACGAAAAGTTCAAGGATCCGGACGATCCGCTTCGCCTGGTCTTTGTCTGCGCGATGTGGCTGACCGGCTTCGACGCGCCTAACTGCTCGACCCTTTATCTCGACAAGCCGATGCGCGGTCACACCCTCATGCAGTTTCGATTCGGCAATCAAGGCAAAAGTTCTTGACGCCTCGACAAGCCGATGCGCGGTCACACCCTCATGCAGACCATCGCCCGCGCCAACCGCGTTTACGGCGACAAGGTGAACGGGCTGATCGTTGACTACGCGAATGTCTTCGCCGAACTCGAAAAAGCGCTCGCGATCTACGGTGCTGGTCCCCAGGGCGGTGACCTGCCGGTGAAGGAGAAAAGCGAACTGGTGGAAGCTTTGCGGGCCGCTCTTCGGCACGCGGCGGAGTTTTGCCGCAAACAAAACGTCGATTTGGATGCTGTTTCTACCGACCCGCGGAAATTCTTTATTTCGGCAGTAAACCAACTCGCACGAAATGACGAAGTGCGGGATTCGTTTCTCGCTCAGTCGAACGACATTGCCCGACTTTACAAAGCAGTCATGCCGGATCCGGTCATTCCGAAACTGGCGCCGAAAGCTCAACTGATCGCCCGATTAGCGCAGGCCGTTAGAGCTACGAAAGATCCGATCAATGTCACCGAAATTCTGGGAACCATCAGCGAGGTACTGGACGACGCAATTGTTGCCGAGCCTCACATAAATCCTGGAAGCGACTCAAAAACCGTTGACCTCAGCAAGATCGACTTTGTCGCTCTTCAGAAAAAGTTTGCTCGAAGTAAGACGAAGAATATCGAGGCCCAGCGACTGCGCGCTCTGATCGAGAGAAAATTGAACAACCTGATTCGCCTCAATCCAAGCCGCTACGATTTTCTCGACCGCTTCCAGAAGATGATCGAAGAATACAACAGCGGCGCGCTCAGTATCGAAGAATTCTTCGCCGGATTGGTAAACCTGACGCAGGATCTCAGCGAAGAAGAACAGCGTCACCTTCGCGAAAACGTCAGCGAGGAAGAACTTGCTGTCTTCGATATCCTCACCCGTCCCGGACCGGATCTCACACAGCAAGAGACAGAAACCATTAAAAAGGTCTGCAGAGACCTCCTTGCGAAGCTGAAAACTGAGCTTCTCGTCCTTGCCTGGCGCAACAAGCGCACCACTCGTGCGGCGGTTCGGGTCGAGATCGAGAAGATGCTCGATGCAGGGCTTCCCGAAAAATACACCGCCGATCTCTTCGAACAAAAGTGCGGCGCCCTCTTCCAGCACGTTTTGGAAAAGTATCCGGACAAGAACCAAAACGTTTACGAGACGGAAGTAGCGTAGTCGGCCGGCACGCCTCCGTTGCGAACGTCCAGGCCGGAATCAATCGACGAGGAGGTTTAAATCGGCGAGGATGGTTTTTGGATTGGAGATATCGGGGGAAATCGGAGCCCCAACGGCGTCGGTGTTCAAAAGTGTCGATGCGCTTTCGATCAGCCGCCCTTCCTGGATCCGTTGCAATAAATAAACGAGAATCTGAAAGCGGAGGGCTTCGGAGGAAATTTCGACACCGGTCCAGTCGCGGATCCAGTTGGTGAACAGGGAAATATCGGCGGCTACCTCGCCGATAAGGTTTCCGCCGCGGTTCAACCATTCCCAAAATTGAGCTGAATCTTTCGAATAGGTTGCGGGGCGTCGGATATATCGATCGAGGATTTCCAGAAAAAGTTCGCGGCGGACAGATTCGCCCCAATCGAGGAGCCACCAGCGATCGTTGCTTCGATGGACGTGACGGGCGTAGAGATCGCCGTGGATGCGCGAAATGAGGACCGGTGTTCGGCCGATGGTTGGAGAATAAGCTCGTTCGGCTTTTTGCAATAATCTGGCGGCCAGGGGATCGTCGGGGATGATCTTCGAACTGGTCGATTCGAGATAATTTTTCCCGCTGATGTCTTCGATCCCGGCCTGATTGCAGATGGTGGCGAGGACCGGGAGAATCCGGCGACGGAGGAAGCGCCGCCAGGATTTCGCCAAGAGAAGCCGGTCGCCACGAAAAATGTTTGGCAGAATCGGATGATGATTCGGCGCAAGAGGAGTGACAATCCAGGCGCATCCGTTGGAGGTGATTCCGTGTTCGATAATGGGAAAAATATGTTTGGCCGCCTCGGTTTTTTCGATTTCGGCGATCGCTGCTCTTTCGCGCTGCCACTCCTGAAATCCCTTTTCTCCGTAACGGAGCTTGGCAACGAGATTCGCTTCGGCCGACGCCAGAACGACGCCGTTTTTACCTTCGTGGAGAAAAAGAATCACCGCATCGTGCGGAAGAGCGATCTCGGAGGAAAAATGCGGAGGGCGTTGAAAAACGATCTTCGGGTTTCCAGTCTTCACGAAGCGGGCGGCAGCTTTTCCGGCGCGGAATAGACCGCTGCCAAAGAGCGCAGAGCGTGTCCGGCCGGAAAGAAGGGTCGCGAGAACTCCGCGTTCTTGGTCGAACCAGAGTTGCGAATTGGTCACGGTCGGCCAGCGCCCCGTCACGGCCCCGAGATCCTGCATGCAGGCGGCGAATTGTTCGTAAACAAAAGTTGGTATCTCGTTTGGTTTCTTCAACACAGTTTAAGAGCAGCTCGACCTTTCCATGATAGGCATCGCATGCAGGATCTGTTCCAACGGTATTCCAACGCGCTTTTTCCAAAAAAAGTTTTTCCGAGCGCTATGATCTGCCCGGTGCTCCTTGCATCGCGCACGAAACGGCAGAGTCCGACTCATTCTCAAATCGTCGGGAAACTCCTTGAATCGGACCGTGCTCGGGAATAAGCTAACGCCTTTATCTCACAGGACTTTCTTCTCCCCGGCGCTGCCATCTCTCGCAACTGGTCCGGGAATTTTTTTTTTTAAAGATGCAAACGATCGCTGTTATCAACGGTCCCAATTTAAACCGGCTCGGCAAGCGGGAGCCGGAAATTTATGGAAGTGAAACGCTGGCCGATCTCGAAAACCGCCTCCGTTCCCGTTTTTCAAATGATCAGGTCAAACTGAGTTTCTATCAATCGAATCACGAAGGTGCGTTGATTGACAAAATCGAAGCTCTGACTGACAGCGGATGCGACGGGATCGTGATCAATCCGGGAGCCTTTACCCATACGAGCGTGGCTCTTCACGACGCTCTGGCCGGAGCGCGGATTCCGGCGGTGGAAG
>DATGSL010000370.1:0-5649 GCA_035302665.1 Opitutales bacterium
GTCACCTGGTCGAACTTTATATGCCGGATGATATTGATAAGAAGCTCAGGGCCTGGAGCCTGAAAACGCTTCCGATCATTCCGGAGAAGTTTCAATTGAAGCCGATCGAAAAAACCAAGGCTAAATTCAACGAGCTGAAAAAACTACTGAGGCGGAAAGACATCGAGTTTGTCATCAATGCCTGTGATGCGGGGCGCGAAGGAGAGCTGATCTTTAATTATATCTACACTCTTTCGAAATCGAAACTTCCGGTGAAACGTCTCTGGATGGTTTCGATGACGCCGGCTGCGATTCGGAAAGCTTTTGAGGAATTGCGCGACGAGGAAGAGATGCAGCCGTTGGTAGATGCTGCGCGCTGCCGAAGCGAATCGGATTGGTTGATCGGAATCAACGGAACGCGGGCGCTGACCAAACGGATGTTCGGCATGCAAAATGTCGCAACCGTCGGGCGCGTCCAGACTCCGACTCTGACGCTGGTCGTCGAGCGCGAGCAGGCCATCCGCGCATTCAAACCGCGGGATTATTGGCGGATCAAGGGCCATTTTAAAATTTCCGAAGGCGAATATGAAGGGATTTATCAAAAACCCGCTTTCAAAAAAGGAGACGATCCGCACGATCGCGCCGATCGGATTTGGGACAAGGAAGCCGCAGAAGCTATTCGCGTCGCGTCGGCAAAAGGCCCGGCCATTGTCACCGAAGAGAAAAAACGGACCCGTCAGGCCTGTCCCCGCCTTTACGATTTGACGACTCTCCAGCGGGAAGCGAACGGCCGCTTCAGTTTTCCTGCTGGCAAAACGCTTCGCGTCGCTCAAGCTCTGTATGAGCGGCACAAGGTCATCACTTATCCGCGAACCGATTCGCGCGCCCTGCCGGAAGATTATATTCAAACCGTCCGCGATGCCCTCGCCTCCTTCCAAGGACCGCTCGCACCTCACGCGAAGAAGGTCCTTGAAAATAATTGGGTGAAGCCCGGAAACAAGCGGATCTTCAACAACGCTCAGGTCAGCGACCACTTTGCGATCATCCCGACCGGAACCTTTCGTTCCTCGTTGACCGAAGATGAGAGCAAAATTTTTGACATGATCTGCCGCCGGTTTATCGGCATTTTCTTTCCGCCGGCGGAATTCGACGTAACGATCCGCCTGTCGACGGTCGAAGAGCATGCCTTTAAAACGGAAGGAAAAGTTCTTGTTGTTCCAGGTTGGCTTGAAGTTCAGGGCAAAGCGGCTGCCGGAGATTCTCTTCCGGCTCTGACTCCGGCCGATGGTTCGCCGCCCAAAGCAGAAATCCTTTCGATCGAAGCTGAGGAAGACGCGACACGTCCGCCGCCACGTTACAACGAAGCGACTTTGCTCGCTGCGATGGAAACAGCGGGAAAACTCGTGGAAGATGAAGAGCTTGCCGAAGCGATGAAAGATTCCGGCTTGGGAACTCCCGCCACACGGGCAGCGACCATCGATCATCTTATCAACGAAAAATATATCCTCCGCGAAGGGCGTGAACTCGAGCCGACGCCCAAAGCCGAGGAACTCATTGAGATTTTGCGCACGATCGGCGTAACGACTCTGACCAGTCCGACGATGACCGGCGAATGGGAACATCGTCTGCGCCTGATGGAACAGGGGAAACTTTCCCGCGAGGAGTTCATGGAAGGAATCCGGAAACTCACGACCGAACTCGTCGATCGGACGCGGGCTTTCGAGGAAGACGAAGAGAATCTTCCCGAAACCGATTTCATTTCTCCGACCGATCAAAAGCCGATGCGCGAAGCGATGCGTTTTTATCGCTCCCAGGACGGCCTGCTCACGATTTATAAAAGTATGGGCAATCGCAAACTCCAGCCGGACGAGATCAAAGCCCTTTTGAAAGAGGGAAAAATCGGCCCTCTCGACGGCTTCCGTTCGAAGCGTGGAAAACCGTTTTCAGCGATGCTGAAACTTGAAGACAACAAGGCAAAATTCGATTTTGGCAACGATGGCGCCGATGGAGACGAACCGGAAGATCTGTCGGAATATCCGGTAATCGCCACCTGCCCTCTTGACGAGGCTCCGATTCACGAAACGCCAAACGCCTATGTCTGCGCCAACTACAAGCGGGGTGACGGCGGCTGCACACTTCGGGTCGGACGGACCATTCTCGGGCGCGCGATTACGCCGGAGGAGTTCAAGCAATTGATCGAAAAGAAAAAGACGCCTTTGCTGAAAGGTTTTCGTTCAAACCGAACCAAACGGCTTTTCGACGCGTTTCTCGTTCTAAAAGACAAAGGCAAGATTGGATTCGAATTCCTTCCTCGGAAACCTAAAGGAAAGAAAGCAGCCGGAGCAAAATAGTTCCGAAAAGCGACGTTCGTTCACTCTCTCCTCGATTCGAAGAGAATTTTTTTGATGTCCGATTTTACCAGACCTGACAACCGCAAGCCAAACGAGTTGCGGCCTCTCACTTTTCAACCCGATATTGCACCGAATGCCGATGGATCGCTTTTGATCAGTTTTGGCAATACGCGCGTCATCTGCGCGGCGACGCTGGAAAAGCGCGTTCCGACTTGGATGCGTGTGCAAAAAGTTTCGGGCGGTTGGATCACAGCCGAATATTCGATGCTGCCTTACAGCACGCACGAACGAAAACAAAGAGATAGTACGCGTGGCAAACCTGATGGGCGCACGATCGAAATCCAGCGATTGATCGGGCGCTCGCTCCGGGCCTGTGTCGATTTACAGAAAATCCCGGGGCATACTCTATGGGTCGATTGCGACGTTCTGGAAGCCGACGGTGGAACCCGGACGGCTGCCATCACCGGAGCTTATCTGGCTGCGCGGATTGCTGTTGAAAAAGCACTGATCGAAGAAAAGTTTGAAGAGAATCCCTTCCGCGATTCGATCGCAGCTGTCAGTGTCGGTGTTTATCAGGAAAAAGCTGTCCTCGACCTCAATTACATTGAAGATAGCGCTGCGGACGTCGATCTGAATGTCGTCATGACCGGCCAAGGGCGTTTTGTCGAACTTCAGGGATCGGGCGAAGAAGCGACCTTTTCCGAAGACGAACTCGCCGAGCTTCTGACATTGGCGAAAGGCGGCATCAAAAGCATTTTGCGAAAACAGGAGGAATTTCTTCAGAAAAACCTCCCGAAAAAACCGCCGCCCCCGTTAACGGACTCGACTTTCAACACGATCCCGCTCTGAGCTTCCCAAACGGAGCCGAGTCCACGCGCGACTGAGCAAGAAGAGCGCTGCGATCGCTATGATTGTCATCGTCAGCGCCAATCCGATCTTTCCATAAATCCAGTATCCGGTTGCAAAAATCGCTGCATAAACACCAACGCAGCCGAGAAGCATGCAAAGGATCCCGGTTGGAACACTCCACTCCTCGCCTCGGCCTTCCGTTAGATCTTCTCCTTCGGAAGCGGCCTCACTGATGATTTTTTTCCATCCAGGGCCGCCCGGCTGAATCGATTTATAAAAGGAATACAACTTCTCCTTGTCGGTCGGCCGTGTCAGGTACATAACGGTCAACCAGCCGATGGTTGTGACCGCCACTCCGGTAACGAGCCGCAGCCATCCATCGATCGGCGGCAAGGGCAAGACCGGATGCACAATTTGCAAATAAAGGGCGACCGCAAAAGAAATCGCCATGCCCGACAACTCGGCCCAGGCATTGATGCGCCACCAAAACCAGCGCAAGATAAAGATCAATCCGGTCCCCGCACCGACCTGCAAAATAATACTGAAAATCTCCAATGCATGCTGGAGCGAAAGCGCCAGTAAAACCGACAGCACCATCAGAAGCACAGTGCTCACGCGTCCCGCAAAAACAAGTTCGCGCTGACTCGCTTCCGGCTTCATGAAGCGCTGATAAAAATCATTTACCAAATAAGAGGCACCGAGATTCAGCTGCGTCGAAGCGGTCGACATATAAGCGGCGATCAACGACGCCATCACCAAACCGAGCAGGCCCGGAGGCAGAAAGGTTAACATCGCAGGATAACCGAGATCATGCCCGGTTTTGTCGGCCGGCATATCCGGAAAAGCTTCCTGAATCGATGCAATATCGGGAAAAATTACCAACGAGCAAAGCGCAACGATGATCCACGGCCACGGACGAAGAGCATAGTGAGCGACATTGAAAAAGAGGCTCGCCTTGGCGGCACCCTGTTCATCGCGTGCCGCAAGCATCCGCTGCGCGATATAGCTCCCACCGCCCGGCTCCGAACCCGGATACCAGACACTCCACCATTGGACCGCTAAGGGGATAATAAAAATCGTCAAGGCGAGTTCCCAATTCGAAAAATCGGGAAAAATCGATAGCTTCCCCTTCACCTCCTCGTGCGCCAAAAGATTTGCCAGTCCACCGATTTCCGGAAGGCCGAGAAGCCACCAAGCTGCGAGAATCGATCCAGTCATCGCAGCGACAAACTGCAGGAAATCAGTCAACAAAACACCGCGAAGTCCTCCTGCAGCGGAATAAATGACCGTCACCAATCCCGCGATCAGCCCCGTTTGCAGAGGACTCCAGCCGAGCATGATATTTGCGATCTTCATCGCGGCGAGCGTGACCGCGGCCATGACCAGTGTATTGAAAAAGAGGCCGAGGTAAACCGCCCGAAAGCCGCGCAAAAAGGCCGCCGGTTTCCCGCTGTAACGAAGTTCGTAGAACTCGATATCGGTCAAAACATTCGATCGCCGCCACAGATTTGCATAAACGAAAGTCGTCAGCATCCCTGTCAGCAAAAAAGCCCACCAGAGCCAATTTCCCGCGACTCCATGTGTCCGCACAAGATCGGTGACAAGATTCGGCGTATCCGAGGAAAACGTTGTGGCCACCATGGACACTCCGAGCAGCCACCACGGCATATTTCGCCCCGAAAGAAAATATTCCTCGGTATTCTTACTAGCTTTGCGCGAAACCGAAAGACCAACAATAAGTGAAACGGCGAGAAAGCCGCCGATGAAAATCCAATCCCAAAAATGCAGCTGCACGAAAAAGAGTCAGCCAACCGTTCGTCGGTGTGGCAAGAATTGATTTCTTTAAATTTGGATTCGAATAGTTCTTGAGCGGAGTTTTTAACCGCGGATTTCACAGATCAAGCGGATAACTGATTCTGAGCTGGAATTGGGGAAAAAGGTTCGAATTGATTCAAGGTTCTGAATCTTTTTTGAAATGACGCGAGCCTCTTTTTCTTTATCCGCGTCAATCCGCGTCATCCGCGGTTCAAACAGTTCTTGCCGGAGGTTTTTAACCGCGGATTTCGCTGATCAAGCGGATGGATGATTCTGAGCTGGAATTGAGAAAAGCTCTTACGAAAAACCAGCAGAGTTCCTGATCTTTTTGAAATCGCGCGAGTCTACTCTCTTTATCCGCGTCAATCCGCGTCATCCGCGGTTCAATTAGTTCTTGAGCGGAGTTTTTAACCGCGGATTTCGCGGATCAAGCGGATAGCTGATTCTGAGCTGGAATTGGGGAAAAAATTTACGAAGAACCAGCAGAGATCCTGATCTTTTTTGGGATCACGCGAGAGCCTGTAAAAAATTCTGTGTAAATAGCTGGATCTGATGTTCTTAAAATACGAAGAAAGAACATCAAATGAAAAATAAAATTAAGGACGAGCTGCTCGATCAGCTTCTGGATGGGTATAGCAAACCCGAGGATTTAACC
>DATGSL010000371.1:0-2322 GCA_035302665.1 Opitutales bacterium
GCCGTCGGCCAGAATTTTGTGACCGGCTTGGAGAGCTTCGGTAAGTTTCGCTTCGTATTCGTTGCTCTGTTCTTTGGAAAGATTGGGCGAAGCACCGGCGCCGCCGTGAACGGCGATCGCGATCGGACCTGAATTGGCGGCAGCGAGAAGCGGGGCTGCAAAAAGGAGGGCTGAGAAAAGAAGTTTTTTCATAATGGTTGCTAGGTTGGTCAACGATATTTCCTCAATCGATGACGTTGTATTGTTTTAGAATTTCGAGAGTTGCATTCAGCGGCAGCGCTTCGATGGTGCGGCCGCCGGTGCCGGTCATTGTTTCGGCTTTGAAAATGGAATTTAGAATCGCTTCCTCGGTCGCTTCGACGGCGGCCATGAAAAGCGGAGACATTTCGTTGTTGCGCAAAAGGGTAACGGAATCGGTCGTCGTATTTTCGCGGGTATCGATTCGTACGTCGGGATTCGTGGAGAAGGCGATCACGTAATCACCGCTGCCGTTGGAGGCGAAACCGCCTGTGCGGGCGATCGCCATGAAGGCGCGTTTGGCGAGCCGTTCAAGATTTCGTGCATCGATCGGCGCATCGGTAGCGACAATGATCATGATCGAGCCGTCGCCCGGATCGAGGTCGCGACCGGCGAGGTAATGAATCCCGAGTTCTTCGCCGACCGGAGCGCCGTCGATCGTGAGGACGCCTCCGAAATTACTTTGCACGAGAACACCGACCGTGTAGTTGCCCAGACTTTCGGGGAGTTTTCGGGAAGAAGTTCCGATGCCTCCTTTGAAAGAAAAAGCCACCGTGCCGGTTCCCGCGCCAACGTTTCCTTCGGCGACCGGACCGCTGCTCGCGGCCGCGATCGCAGCGTCGAGATTTTCCCGACCGACGATTTTTTGGCGAATGTTGTTTAGACGCGCATCGTTGGTTTCGCCGACGACCGGATTGACGGAGCGGACATTTTCGTTGCCGGGAAGTTCGAGAACATAATCGGCGAGCGCATCGGCCACACTGAAAACGCTCAACGTATTTGTGAGGGCAATCGGAGTTTCCAACTCGCCGAGTTCCTGGACCTGAGTGAAACCGAGCGCTTTCCCAAAACCATTTCCGACAAAAACCGCCGCCGGTACTCGGACACGAAAGGGATTTTCGTTATGCGGAAAAATGACCGTAACGCCGGTTCGCGTATCGTCGCCAGCAATCATCGTCTCGTGTCCGACCCGCACGCCCTCGACATCGGTGATCGCGTTCCATTCGCCTGGATGAAGGATTCCGGGGGCGATTCCGAGGTCGCGCGCCCGCGGCCGCACCTCTTCCGGCGATTGCGAATGGGTGATAGAAGGCATATTTAGAAAAAAGAAAAAAACGAGAAAGTGTAGTGGGAATCGATTCTTCATGATAGGGAAGCGGTGTGTATCTTTCTTCCTGAAAATGTGGATTCAAGCAACCGAAAAAGGGAAATCCGTGTGGGAGTTGATTGAAAAGGTTTGTCTTCGCAAGCCGGGGATTGTTGGTTAGGGAATCATGCTTTTTCTGAACCGAAATCCTTTTCTGGTCGCCTTATCGTTCATCTATTTGGCTTCTGGGCTCTGAAGGTTTCACGTTTACCTGAGCTTCGGTTGTCGTCTAAAAGGCGAAGCATTCTTTCAAATTCAACCCCGTAAGTTTCAATAAACGGGTAAAAAACAAATCAGTATGTCTCTATTTTCTTTCTCTTTCTACCAACGTGTTTTTCGCGTTTGTGCTGGCCTAAGTTTCGCACTCATAGCATTTACCGCAAATGCCGATATTGCGGTTTGGGAATTTAATGATTCGGCAAACAGAGGACTGACGCGGATTTCTAATTCGGTCAGCGACGTCTCCTTTGATACGGGAGCTTCCGGAGTTCGGACAAATGGTGAAGGTGTTCTCGAAATTCGTCGGCCGCTCGGAACGAGTGTTACCAGCAACGCCGAGCTTGAGCCGATTCGTTCGGGAAAAGTTTGGATGCAGCTCGATATCGCCGGATGGGATCTTTATGGAGAGCCGACCGAGGAGCTGAGTTTTGGTTTTTCGGAGGAATCCAATCTTAATGAAGCCGTGGCAGTTCTCGAATGGAAGCGGCTGAATCCTTCCAACGTTTGGTTTTTTGGCCGAGCTGAAGGTACCGGATCGACTGATGCGGCGATTGATGAGTTTTTACCGAGGAATCATCCCGAATCGCTGACTTATGTACTCGAATGCGATCTCGATCTTTACACCTACGAGATTTACAAAAAAGAGGAAAGCGGTCCGTGGCTCAGCGTTGGCCGGGGAGCGATTGCCGAAGGAGCGGAGATCCATTATTTTGGGATCC
>DATGSL010000372.1:0-23158 GCA_035302665.1 Opitutales bacterium
GTTCTTATTTTTCAGAGGACGAATTCTGGGAGATTTACAATCGTCCGGAATACGATCGGCTGAAGGCAAAATACGATCCGGCTGGCCGACTCCGCAATTTGTACGAGAAATGTGTCAGGGAATTTTAGATTTTAAATCAGAAGCATCCCATAAGCAGAGATCGAAGAGCGCCAAAAGAGGCGTTTTCGTGCCTAGGATCCGATCTTTGGATTTTCGCAAATTTATGCGACCGGTTTCCTTAATCGGAAACGCCCCAAAGCTTTTTACCTCACCGCTGTTACTCTATGGGATGCCTATCGGCTTTGGCTTCTCTTAATTTTGCAGGACGACGAGTTCCGCTCTGCGGTCATGCGCCATTTCCTGCTCAGTTCCGCCCTGGGCGGCTTCGAGATCGCCTTTCGAAAGGATTTCGAGCCGGGAAGGATCGATGCCGATCGAAATCAAGTAATCCCTGACGCTGCTTGCCCGTCGATCTCCGAGGCCGAGATTGTATTCGGTCGTTCCGCGCCAGTCGCAATGTCCTTCAATTAACAGACGCGTCGACGGATTGTTGCGGAGATAAGCGGCCGCATCTTGGGCTTTTTCCCGTTCGCTTTGCGCGAGAGTGGAACGGTCGAATTCAAAATAGATCGGCTGCAAAACGCCGCGCATTTGTTCACCGAAGAGATCGAGATCGGAACGGGCTTCAAGACCGGTGTCGCTTCCAAAAAAAGTGTCGTCGCTCGAAATGGTGAAGTCGGAACCGCCGCTCATGGTTCCGCCACCGACGACGTCGAAAGGAACGCTGTCGCCGGGCCCGAGGCCACTCATGGTCTGATCAGGAGTGGGGCGGTTCGGGCGGTTTTGACACCCTGTGAAAGAGATGGCAAAAGTCGTCACAAGCAAGAGGTGGAACAGTCGTATAAGAGCTTTTTTCATGGATCGATCGTGAAAATTTCGGACGTAAAATGGAAATCTTGAAACTGCCGAAAGGTTCCAAGAGACTGAAATCACCTGCATATTTCCCAATTCCCTTTTCAAAAACAATCTTAATATCTTCCTTTTTGAATAAGTTCGCGGATGAACACCTTTTTTCTTGTCGACAATGGCTCCTTGCGAGCCTCCTCCACCTTGAACTTGCGACGAATTGCGGCGAATCTCTCGGAGAGAACCGGATTGTCCGTGCAACCTGTCTCGCTTTTACATTCTCACAAGGTCGATCCGGATGAGCTCGATGGTGTTCCTGCGAAACTCCTCGAACATGCATTGCGGGACGAATTGCACAAAGGCGCAAAAACGTGTGGGATCGTTCCGCTCTTTTTTGGCCCGAGCCGTGCGCTTACAAGCTATTTGCCGCTTCGTTTAAAAAAGATTCGCGAAGAGTTTCCGGGGGCAAAAATCGGTGTAGCACCGAGTCTGTTCGATCCGGAGAAGGGGACCGATTTTCGTTTGGCGTCGATTTTAAAGGACCATCTCGAAGAGGTTTTACCGCCGAGCGGTGATTCTCCGGTTATTTTGCTCGATCATGGGAGTCCGGCGCCGGAGGTGAGTTACGTTCGCGACATGATCGCCGGTCAGCTCAGTGTCCTTCTCGATGGAAAAGTGGGCCGTGTTCGCGCCGCATCGATGGAACGACGGCCGGGCGATGCTTATCGGTTCAGCGGACCGTTGCTTGAAGAGGTTCTTCAACAGAAAAATTTCAATCGCGGGATCGTTACTTTGGCGATGCTCTTTCTTTCGCCGGGACGGCATGCCGGAGACAAAGGCGATGTTTGGGAAATCTGCCGGCGCTGCGAAAAAGCCAATCCGGACCTGAAGGTAAGAATGACCCGGCTGGTCGGGGAGCATCCGCAACTTCTTGCGATTCTCGAAGACCGTTTACAGGAAGCTCTCGATGCAGCGGAAAATTAGGAGATCGTCGTGCGCGGTTCTTCGACCAGTCCGAGTTGGATCGCGTAGCGGGTGAGGCTGACAACATCGCGGATTCCGAGCTTTCGCATGAGGTTCGTCCGGTGGTTGTCGGCGGTTTTTGCGCTGATCCCGAGTTTTACCCCGATCTGTTTGGTGGTATAACTTTCGGTAATCAGGCGAAGGACCTCCCGCTCGCGTGGTGTCAGCACATTGAGGCCTTGCGTTGCCTTTTGGGGATTGATCATGGCCTCCCGCAAAAGAGCTGCGACTTCGGGACCGAAATAGGTGCCGCCATTTGCAACGACTCGAATTCCTGTTTTGAGTTCGGTTAAGCTAGCAACTTTTTCCACGAAACCGTGCGCTCCCGCACCAACGGCATCTTGGACAAGAACGGTGTTTTGATGACCAGAGAAAACCAAAACGCGGACCTCCGGACACGATTTCTGAAGGCGGCGCAGCAATTCGACGCCATGCAATCCAGGCAGCATGATATCGAGAATGACTAAATCCGGTTGTTCCTTTTCGCACAATTCGAGTCCCTCAAAACCGTCACCTGTCGAACCGGCAACGGAGAAACCTTCTTCTCCTTGAATGACGAGTTCGAGCATTTCTCGAATGGCAGTTTGATCCTCTATAATGATTACTTTGGTCATAATGCATTCACCCACAAAGGAGAGCCTGAGCCGAAAGAGCCATTCGGCAATCTTAAGGAGGAATTCCTGCCGGAAAACGATGGAATTCAACGCTTTTTTACATCTCCCCGGGAAAATCACGTTTCCTCCGGCTCTCTGGATGCACCGTCAGCGAACTGTCGATCCGGTGCGAATGCGCGAAATAGAAAGGGCAAAAAGAGTCTCCGCAAGTCAAAATTATTTCGGAAAAATCACCGATTTATTTGAACCAAATGGGAATCAGGAGCTTTCGGAAAATAAAAAAACGTCGGGAAGTAAAAAAGAATTTTAGAACCAGGTTGCAGTTCGTCTTGGTAACACCTGGTAACAAAAAGAGAAGCCTTTTTGACTATTTTGCCACGAAATGGCAGAAAACAGAATCGCGTGCGAACCTTCGAAGTTCTCTCTGTGCTCTCCGTGATCCGCATATCTAAGCGGATTTCATCGCTTTAACCAGTGGTGGGTTGGCCGGGACTCGAACCCGGAACCAATTGCTTAAAAGGCAACTGCTCTACCATTGAGCTACCAACCCGACTGGCACGTCCGCTGCTACGGAAAAGGAAACATCATTATCATTTTCACGCGCCGGTCAAGCTTTCCTGTGATTTTTTATAAAAATCCTTTTGAACCGGCTCAAAGCACCTGATTCGCCAGTCAGGGAAAACCGGTTTCGACTTTTCTTTTCCCTGATCCTGCTGTAGGAGATTAGATGCAAAACCTTCAAAATTTCCGATAATATGGGAACAACTGTCAAACAGCTGAGTCGAAGTAGAACTGACTACATGGCTAACAAAGCACAGGAAGTCGCCATCGACCGGGTTTTGGTTGATCGGTTTAAAAACGGAGACCAGGCTGCCTTCGATGAGATGGTGCTGCGCTATTGGGACCGGATTTTTGCAATGGTGCGCCAACTTCTGGGAAACTCGCAGGATGCCGAAGAGGTGACTCAGGATGCTTTTGTTCGCGCTCATCGGGGACTCGCCAATTTTCGCGGCGATTCGGCCTTTTCAACTTGGCTCTACCAGATCGCGACGAATCTCGCGCGAAACAAATATTGGTATTGGTGGCGTCGCAAGCGGGATAAATCGATTTCCTTTGATCAACCGCTGACTGATGATGCCAACTTGACTCTTTCGGATGTCATTCCGTCGGAAGCGGAGACTCCGATGGACGAAGCGATCACGCAGGAGTTCGTCGACCGCGTCGCGGAATGTATGCAGATGTTGAGCCACAGGCATCGTGAGGTTTTGATTCTCCGGAACATCCAGAATCTGACCTATGAAGAGATCGCTACCGTTTTGAATATCAGTATAGGAACTGTAAAGAGCCGGATCGCCCGCGCCCGCGAAGACCTGAGAGATAAAATGGGTAAAGAGTTTCGATGAACGAGAAGCGATTTATTCAACTGGTAAATCTTCAGATCGATGGCGAAATTTCCGAATCTGAGCTACAGGAACTTGAACGGGAAATCGCTTCGGATCCGGATCGGGAGGCCGTTTATCAGAGCTACCGTCGGCTTCAGGAAGCTTCGGAGCTTGTCAGCAGCCAATTTGGCGCAGCATTGAGCGAGACGGTTGATCTCAAAAAATATCAGATGCTCGCGCGCGATTCGGAGAATTGGAGGCGGGGCATTTTCTACTCGGTCGGTGCTCTTACAGCTGCTTGCGTCGCCGTAGCAGCGGCGGTCGGATTCTTTCCGAATGTCGAATGGAGCAGTGCGACGGTGCGAATTGTTGATGCACAGGAACCGGTTGCGGTCGAGGTTTATGAACCGGGAGCGATCTCCCGTTCGCGGGCCAAGCATCTACCGATGGCCGATGCGCCCGACCTGTTGCCTTTTGCAAATTTCCGTTTTTCCACCGGATCAATATCCGCTTCTACACAGTTCCGGCAGGTAAACGGTCCAGCTGCCTGGAGCTCGTCTTTTTCTGCCGGGTCCGCCCCCGGCGTTATTTACAATAACACTTCTTTTGAAGGCACCGCTCCGGTCCTGATCGAATTTACCCGCTAGATTCGACGGAGCGCAGCCTTGATCAAGGCCTCGGACGTGGCTTGGCCTCCAGCTTCGGCCAAAGCCTGTCGCACCGCTTTATCTGCGCCAGCCGGACGATAGCCGAGCGTGACAAGCGCGCGGACCGCATCTTCCAGACTCGTATCGACCGTTCCCTTCTCTTCCGCCGGGTCGCCTCCATTTTCGAGCATGGAAGGTGCAGAGGAGGGGAGACCGACCTTATCTTTTAATTCAATAACCAGCCGCTCGGCCGTTTTTTTGCCGATTCCGGGACATTTTGTGAGGAGAGCGATATCGCTCGCCGCGATCGCGCTGCGCAACATCGGAAGCGATAGTTTGCTCATGATCGACAGACCAACCTTCGGGCCCACGCCCGGAACCCGCTCGATCATCAGCCGGAAGAAGTCACGTTCCTCCGGAGTTGCAAAACCATAAACTGCTTGCGTGTCCTCCCGATAAACGACGTGGGTCGCCAATTTCACCCTTTTTCCAATTGCTGGAAGGCGTTCGGCGGTTGTGATCGGAATATTAACCTCATAACCGAGGCCCTGAAGATCGATCACCGCGTGGAGCAAGCTCGCCGAAGCGAGTTTTCCTTCAATATAAGTAAACATGAAATCAGGGCCTTAATCCGAGGACATCCTGCATGTCGTAGAGGCCAGGCCGTTTACTGACCGCCCATTTCGCCGCCCGAAGAGCTCCTTCGGCGAAAACCGCGCGGCTGCTTGCTTTATGTTTGAGCTCAATCTGTTCACCGATTCCTGAAAAAATCACGGTATGTTCGCCGATGACATCGCCACCGCGCAAAGCGTGAACACCGATTTCATTATCGGGTCGTTTACCGACCATTCCTTCCCGGCCATGAGTCACATTTTCCCGCTTCAAACGACGGGCTTTCATCAGAATTTCCAAAAGGCGATCGGCGGTACCGCTCGGCGAATCTTTTTTCATCCGGTGGTGCATCTCCATGATCTCCGGATCAAACCCGTCGCCAAGAACCTCTGCCGCTTTTTGGGTCAGATAGAATAACAAATTGACTCCGATTGAAAAATTCCCGGACCAGACCGTCGGAACATTCCAGAGGATCTCGTTGACCAGTTTTTTTTGCTCGGGCGTATGTCCGGTCGTTCCGATGACCATCGCCTTTCCGAAAGAGGCGGCTGCCCGGGCAAATGTGATCGTTCCTTCGGGAGAGCTGAAATCGATCGCCGCATCGCAATCTTCAATAACCGAACGAATGTCATCATCGGCATCGACTTTGGCCGTGATTTCGAATTCGGGATGATCTTGTGTAGCTTCGATTACTGCTTTCCCCATCCGGCCGCTGGCGCCGTGAATTAAAATTCTCATTGTCATAACATCGATTAAGCGAGGTCCTGGAGGTTGTTCAGTCTTTTGAGCGTTTGGAGAAGGAGTTCCTTGTTGGATTCTTCGAGCTCGCAAAGCGGAGAGCGAACCTCTGCGGAGGAAATTTTGCCCATGGTCTGGAGTGCAAACTTAGCGGGAACCGGATTTGCCTCAATGAAAAGGTTTTCGAAAAGCGAATAAAAGCGGGAGTGGATTTTCCGGGCTTTCAGAAAATCCCCATCGAGGGCGGCTTTTGTCATCGCCGTGATTTCGCGTGGAAAGACGTTCGATGCGACGCTAATCGTTCCTTTGGCGCCGATTGAAATAAAGGGCAGGGTGAGGGCGTCGTCTCCGCTGAGAATCGTCATATCATCGCCGAGTGCTTCGCGGACTTCGTCGACCCGGCTGCAAGTGCCGCCCGCTTCCTTCAAATGATTCACCTGCGGATAGCGTTCGCGGAGGCGGACGATGGTCGGAACAGCGATTTCGACTCCGCATCTTCCGGGAATCGAATAGAGAACAATCGGACGATCGGTGGCTTCAACGAGTTCGGAAAAATAGCCGAACATGCCGTTTTGTGTCGGTTTATTGTAGTAGGGAGCGACGAGGAGCATGCCGTCAGCACCGGCTTCATGGGAGCCTTTGGTCAGTTTTAAACCTTCCGATGTCGAGTTCGAACCGCTGCCGGCCAAAACGGGCACCCGTCCTTTCGCAGCTTCGATAATGCACCGCACGGTTTCGAGATGCTCTTCGATGTCGAGCGTCGGACTTTCGCCGGTCGTCCCGACCGCTACGAGACCATCGACCCCATTTTCGATCTGATCGTCGACGAGCCGGGAAAGCTCGTCAAAAGCGATTTTCCCATTTTTAAAAGGTGTTACCAGAGCGGTGTAGACGCCTGTAAATTGAGTTGAATTCATGCTAATTTAAACTACTCTTCTTGCTTTTCCCCTTGAGGGTTGCGTTGTTTGAAGCCAAACCAGAACGTAATCCTCTACGATGACAACAGTTTTAGCCTGAATTGTTGTCTGTGGCGGAAAATTCTGAATGCCGTGTCCAGGATCGATGTTTCAACAAGATCAATTCTCTTACCAATTGCGCGAAAGATCAGGTTCTTGCAGCCGGTCTTCTCAAAACTGCAACGGTAAATAAACCGGGAATGGCAAATTACTTCAGGTTTAACGATCGACTAAACTTTTCATAAACGTACCGAATGAGTCAAGAACTGGTCAATGAACTCCTCAAACTGGCCGTCGAAAACGGCGCCAGCGATATTCACATTAAATCCGGCAAACCGGCGATGCTGCGAATCAGCGGAACCTTGCAGGAGGTGGAAATGGATCCGATCTCGGCGGAGGTCGCGCGGGATTTCGTGGAAAGCATGATCCCGGAACGATTTTTCAAAGTTTGGGAAGAGGAGGGGCAAATCGACTTTGCTTATTCGCCGGAAGGTCTCGGCCGATTCCGCGTAAACGGCTTCCGTCAGCGGAATACTACCAGTATCGCTTTTCGCCACGTTCAGAGCCAAATTCCGACCTTTGAAGACCTCAATATCGATCGCGCACTTTTTGAACCGCTTTGTAAACATAGAGACGGAATCGTCCTGATGTGCGGTGCGACCGGTGCCGGAAAAAGCTCCACGCTCGCCTCGATGCTCAACTGGATCAACGACAACCGCGATTGCCACGTCGTTACTCTGGAAGATCCGATTGAATACAATTTCGTCGATAATAAGGCGGTTTTTAACCAGCGCGAAATCGGAATCGACACCTCCGAATATCGTCTCGGATTGCGGGCGGCGCTTCGACAGGATCCCGATATTATCTTCGTCGGTGAGATGCGCGACCGAGTCACTTTCGAAACCGCGCTCTCCGCGGCCGAAACCGGACACCTTGTCTTCTCGACGCTTCACGCCGTCAATGTTCACCAGGCGATCATGCGGCTTTTCGAATTTTTTCCTCCGGAACAACAAGAGCAAATGCGCCGGCAGGTTTCCGAATCGATCCGGGCCGTCGTCGCACAACGTCTGATCAAGGCGATGGAAGGAGGCGGACGTTTGCCGGTTGTTGAGATCCTGGTCAGCGATTCCGTTACAAGAAGCGTGATTCAGGAGGGTGATTTCTCGAAAATCCCTTCGATTCTTGAAGCAGGTGGCGAATCGGGAAGCCAATCGTTCAACCGCGACCTTTTCCGGCTTTTGCAGGCGGGTAAAATCAGTAAATCCGATGCGCTCGCAACTTCGTCGAATCCGAAAGCTCTCGAAATGAACCTGAAAGGAATCTTTCTCAGCGAAGGCGGGATTATCGGATAAATTTATGGCGACTACTGGACTTTTATTTTCCGGACAGGGTGCTCAGAAAATCGGGATGGGGAAAAGTTTCTACGAGACTTTTCCTTCCGCAGCGGCGCTCTACGATCAGGCCAACGAAATTCTCGGCTGGGATCTCAAGAAGGTTTCTTTTGAAGGACCTGAAGAGGAACTGACCGAAACGCGGATCTGCCAGCCGGCTCTCTTTGTTCACGGCCTGGCGATTTTTACCGTTTTAAAAGAGAAGGGGCACCTTGAAAATGCCACCGCCGCACTCGGGCTGAGCTTAGGTGAAGTGACCGCTTTGACGGCTGCCGGAGTCTTTACGTTTGAAGAAGGACTCCGGGTCGTTGCTGAGCGGGGACGGCTGATGCAGATCGCCTGTGAAACGACCGAAGGAAGCATGGCGAGCGTGATCGGCGTCGATCGCGATGATGTTGCTGAGCTTTGCCGCGAATTCGATGTTGAAATGGCCAACCTCAATTGCCCGGGCCAAATCGTGATTTCCGGCGAAAGCGAGAAAATCGCAGCTGCCGTCGAAGCGGGTCGCGAACGCGGTTTCAAGCGGATCATCCCGCTCAAGGTCGCCGGAGCTTATCACAGCCGTTTAATGGAGCCTGCGCGGGCGGAGTTTGCCGATTTCCTGAAAGGGATCGATTTTCACAAACCGGAACTGACGGTTTTTACCAACACAACCGGAAAGCCAGTCGAAAGCGCGGACGATATCCGCGAAGCTCTCGTGCGGCAAGTGGTTTCCCCAGTTTTGTGGGAAGATTGCCAGCGAAATGCAGCCGCAACGGGAATCGAACTTTTCATCGAATGCGGACCGGGAGCCGTTTTAAGCGGATTGGCTCGCAGGATCGACCGTTCGATCAACACCGTCAGCGTCGCCGAGGCCGATGATCTCGAAAAAGTTGCGCTTTCGCCCGATTGAGTATCGTCTAGATTTATCAACCGCCCGAACCAGGGTCCGCTTTTCGGATTTTTACAAAAAATTGCCGGTTAATCGATCGGCAACCGGTTCGGCGGTATTCGTTTAACGTCAATGGACATCAAACAGACCAGAAATTTTTGCATCATTGCCCACGTCGACCACGGCAAAACCACGCTCTCGGACCGATTGCTCGAACATACGTCAACGGTGACCGAACGGTTGATGACCGATCAGCATCTCGACTCGATGGATATCGAGCGGGAACGGGGAATTACCATCAAATCACACCCGGTTTCGATGGTTTACACGGCGAAAAACGGCGAAAAATACCTGTTCAATCTGATCGATACGCCCGGTCACGTCGATTTTTCCTACGAAGTTTCGCGGAGTCTGGCTGCGTGCGAAGGTGCGCTTCTTTTGATTGATGCCTCCCAAGGTGTCGAAGCACAAACCGTTGCGAATGCACAGCTTGCGATGGCGCAGGATCTAACGATCATTCCGGTGATTAACAAAATTGATCTGCCGGGAGCCGATCTGGAAATGGTGACGCAGCAACTCGAAGACATCCTGATGATTCCGGCGGAGGAGGCGATTCTCGCGAGTGGAAAATCGGGTATCGGGATCGAAGATATTCTCGAAGCAGTCGCCGACCGTTTGCCGCCGCCGCGCTGGGCCGATTATCCGAGCACACGCGCTCTCATTTTTGACAGTTCCTTCGATGTCTATCAGGGCGTTATCTGCTACGTTCGGGTTTTTTCCGGAAAAATCCGTTCCGGCACCCAGATGCAGCTGATGAGCGACGACCATAAACTCGAAACGAAAGAGGTCGGCATTTTCACTCCGGAAATGACGGCTGCTGAGGAACTTGTAGCTGGCGATGTCGGCTATATCGTCACCAATATCCGGAGTGTTTCCGAGATCAAAACAGGAGATACTTTGACGGGAGCGGACAACCCGGCGAAAGAGATGTTGCCCGGTTATAAGGAAGTCCGTCCGATGGTTTTCAGCGGGATTTATCCGATGGATGCCTCCGATTTTGAAAAGTTGCGGGCCAGTCTCGGGCGGTTGCAGCTCAACGACTCCTCGCTGGTTTACTCTTCGGAAAATTCGGCGGCGCTCGGATTCGGTTTCCGGTGCGGCTTTCTCGGTTTGCTCCACATGGAGATCATCCAGGAACGGATCCAACGGGAATATGGAGTCGATATCATTCTGACCTATCCGAGTGTCGTTTATAAAGTAAAACTCGCCGACGGCACGACAGTCGACATCGATAATCCGGTTCACATGCCCGATCCAGGGACAATTGAGGAAATTTACGAACCGATTATCGAGGCGGTTATCCACGTGCCGAGCGAGTCGATCGGAGACATCCTCGCACTCGTCATGGAGAAGCGAGGCACCTGCGATCATACGGAAACCCTCGATGACAAGCGCCTGATGCTGACCTGTACCTTGCCGTTGAACGAAATCTTGGTCGATTTTTATGATCGTTTAAAAAGTGTCACTCACGGCTATGGGTCAATGGATTACGATGCCGCCGGTTATCAGCCAGCCAAGCTCGTGAAGCTCGATATTTTGGTAAATAGCGAGCCGGTCGATGCCTTTTCCTGTATTGTGCACGAGGATAAAGCGGCCAGCCGGGGAAGGGCGCTTTGCGAAAAACTTGCCGAGCTGATTCCTCAGCAACTTTTCAAAATTCCAATTCAGGCGGCGGTCGGAGGAACGATTGTTGCCCGAAAAACCATCAATGCACTTCGCAAAGACGTTACGGCAAAATGTTATGGAGGAGACGTCTCCCGAAAACGAAAACTGCTCGAAAAGCAAAAAGAAGGGAAAAAGCGGATGAAGCAGGTGGGGCGCGTATCGATTCCGCAGGATGCCTTCGTAAAGGTTCTCAGAAACACATAACAACTTGCTGTTCTGAGCAGAAACAGTTTCAACAATAAGACTTCATCAGCTCGCGCTGCCGACAAATAAATAGCGAACGATTGATCATCATGTTCTTTTCATCTCCGCAAAAAAAGATGCAGCGCACCGCTGAAAACTGGTTGCGACTCGCGGAAAAGGTTTACCATTACCGTTGCGATCTGTTGAAGGATTCGGAACTGAACGAATTGGCGGCCGCAACCGGGCAACTTCGGGAATCTCTTCGAAAAAAAGAGGACGCAGCACGCCTTCGGATCGCCGCCGAGCGAATGGAGGACGTGTTGCGCAAATATGGCGGCGCATATTACCAGCGCTCCGGATGGACAGAGAACATTGAAGTCCTTCTCGTCGCCGCCATCCTTGCGATCGGGATCCGGACCTATTTTATCCAGCCCTTCAAGATTCCGACGAACTCGATGTGGCCGACCTATTTTGGGATGACCCACGAAGTCTACACCGACGGGGATGACCAGCCTGGCAAAGCGGCGCATCTCTTTCGCCGCGTGGCATTTGGAGCAAAACGTTACAGCGTGAAAGCTCCTGTTTCCGGCGAAATCCAGCTAGCCGTGCAGATGCAAAATACTCAGCCATACCGTCCGTATCTTCCGATCGAACGAACGACCGGAAGAAAATGGGTCGTTTGGCCGACTCCGCTGCTGAGTTACCGTTTCTACGTCGGCGATAGTCCGGTACAGATTGCAGTGCCGCCCGATTTTCAAATGGAATCGGTCTTTCTTGAAGCGTTTTTTCCGGATTCACCGTCGCTAGAGGCGGTCGTTCGGGAAGCACTGACCAGGGAAAACCTCCGACCGGGTGGGGAGATCCGGATCGGAACAGGCAGAACGGTTCAAGCCGGTGAATCGGCGCTCGAGTTCGATATTCTGACCGGAGATCAACTTTTTGTCGACCGGATGTCGTATCATTTCAAACATCCGAAAATCGGCGATGGGTTCGTTTTTCGCACCGGCGATATTGCGGGACTGAATGCTCCCGATGGAACGCCGGACGATAAATATTATATCAAACGCCTTGTCGGGATTCCGGGCGACACGCTTCAGATCGATACGCCGGTTTTGCTTCGGAATGGTGAACCGATCTCGGGAAAGCCGGTTTTTGAAAAACTGAATCAACAGGAAGGACGCTATACCGGCTACGTGGCGATGGGCATGCTGGAGCCGGGCAGGAAAATCGAAGTTCCGGAAGACAGTTTTTTTGCGCTCGGTGATAATTCGCCCAACAGCCTCGACAGCCGGGCTTGGGGATACGTTCCGGCAAACGCAGTTGTCGGACGATCGCTTTTCATTTATTATCCCTTTACGAAACGTTGGGGCCCGGCCCGCTGATCAATAATTGGCAGAACGCCGGTTTACCCCGACTGCACACGATTTTCGCACAATAAACATTATGTCTAATAGGGGTTTTGGGTAAATTCCACTCTTCCTCTTCGTTCCCTTTCGTAACAAACCGGTATGGCTGCAACAGACTCCTCTTTCTCCTTTCATTGGCCCGATTCCCGGGGCGCCGGAGTTTTACTTCATCCGACTTCCTTCCCTGGCGATTTCGGAATCGGATCCTTCGGCGCCGAAGCCCGTTCCTTCATCGATTTCCTCTTCGAGGCTGAATTTCAATTCTGGCAGGTCTGTCCGCTCGGCCCAACCGGTTTTGGCGATTCGCCCTATCAATGTTTTTCCGCTTTTGCCGGAAATCCATATCTGATCGATCTCCCGGAATTGATCGAATTGGGAATGCTCCAAATGGAAGACGTAAATCCCCTTCGCTCCCTGCCGCACGATCGCGTCGATTACGGCGGAATCTACAACCTCAAATGGACGGTCCTTCGCCTCGCCTTTGATCGATTTCTTCAGAACTCTTCTGAAATTGAACCGTACGGCAACTTTTCAGCTTTCAAAAAAGAAAAGGCTGATTGGCTGGAGCCGTTTGTCTATTACCAGGCATTAAAAAAGGAGTTCAACGGCGCTCCCTGGTACGATTGGCCGAAAAACTGCCGTACCTACGGTCGTTTCAAAGATTCAGAATGGCTGACCGACGCGCTTGTGGAAGAAGCCGAAGCCCAGCGTTTTTACCAATACCTTTTTTTCGGACAGTGGAAGAACCTCCGTGAATACGCTGGCGAACGCCAGATTCAGATCATCGGCGATATTCCGATTTTTGTTTCCGGCGATAGTGCCGACGCCTGGGCTCATCCGGAGATTTTCCAATTCGACTCCTCCGGTCTAAAACCAAAAGCTGTTGCCGGCGTTCCGCCCGATTATTTTTCGGCAGATGGCCAATATTGGGGCAACCCACTTTTTGACTGGGACTTTCTTAAACAAACGAATTACGCGTGGTGGAAGGATCGGCTCGCTGCGAATTTTGATCTTTATGATATCGTCCGAATCGATCATTTCCGCGGTTTCGAAGCTTATTGGTCGATTCCCTTCGGTTCAAAGACCGCCCGGAACGGAAAATGGGTGAAAGGTCCGGGGCTTCCCTTTTTCGAAGAAATTCAAAAAAGCTTTCCGGAAGCAAAAATTATTGCCGAAGATCTGGGGACGCTCACCCCGGAGGTTTTTGAACTTCTGGAAGCGACCGCCCTCCCCGGAATGGCTGTTTTGCAATTCGCTTTCGGCGGAGCTTCGGACAATTTCTATCTTCCGCACAATCTCGATAAAAATAGCGTGATCTACGCCGGCACACACGACAACGACACGACGCTCGGCTGGTTCCAATCGATCGATGAAGCGACACGGGATCATGTCCGCACCTATTTGAGAATCAGCGGCGAGGAAATAGCCTGGGACTTTGTTCGCACTGCTTATGCTTCTGTTTGCCGATTGGCGATCGTGACCTTGCAGGATATGATGAGTTTGGACAGTTCCGCCCGGTTCAATACGCCCGGGATTCCGGACGGTAACTGGCAATGGCGATATTCCGAAGGTGCGCTCGAAAAGTTGCGCAACGAAAGCTCCGAATATCTTGCTGAAATCGCCGGCCTTTATGGACGCGATCGCGCTTCCCGCAAACGATAACTTCAGCGGTCAGTCCGGAAAACCGATCCTGCCTTGCCGCACAAATAGCACTCACGAGCGGAAGATAATTTAAAACTCCATCTCCTCTTTTCCCTTACCGCTGATTGACTTGTGCTGCCTGAGCTTTAGTTTGAAAGGATGAATTTTATCAATCCGTTGAAGAAAACCTTCCTTGTTTCCGGATTTTTCATTTTCTCTGCCCTTTTCCTGCACGCTCAATCAACGGAGGATCAACCATGGCGCACTTGGGCAAGTGCGAATGGCGATCAAATCGAAGCCTACCTCAAAGACGTTTCGCCCGATGGCAACATCGTGATTGTCCGGCGCGACGGACGTGAATTTACCGTTCCTCTCGACCGTTTTTCAGAAGCCGACCGTGAATATGTTCGGGAATGGCAGCAATCGCAGCCATCGATGGGGCAACAAGATCTGAGCACGATCGATTTTCGGACTGCCGATGCGCCCGATCGCTACGAAATCACCGGTGTCGAACAGGTCCGCGTCAGCTCGAGAGAACCTCCCGAAGCAGGTGCGATTCAAAGTCTCCTTCAGTTTCATGGGATTCCTTACGATCCGAGTATCGGTCAACAACTTGCCGTTCGAAAACAACATGCAGATGAGCTGATCGCACCATCCGATATCGAAGCGGTGCTCAGTCTGCTTCCGGTGGAAATTGTTTCATTTGTGCTTCCCAATCCGCAAACACGGGAATTGGGCGGTCCGGAAACGATGGAAGTTTTTAATGCGATTAAAAAAGCAATCAGCCTCGATTTGCCTGTTCTGATCGGTTATCGGCCGGAGATCCAGATCGATACGCCCGAATTCGTGGCTGTCGCAACTCAATACGATCGACGCACGCTCTTTGCGATCGAGTCGGGAGGAAGCCGAAAAGCGATCCCGCTC
Source organism: Opitutales bacterium (assembly GCA_035302665.1). GTDB lineage: Bacteria > Verrucomicrobiota > Verrucomicrobiia > Opitutales > T3Sed10-336 > DATGSL01. The sequence continues at coordinate 15,020 of DATGSL010000372.1, forward strand.
GACTGGCGAACATTGGAGGAATCGCTCGTTCAAGCGATGATAATTTATCCAAAACCGACCGCGACCGAAGGCGATGTCTCCGCGGCTCGCGAGCCTTCCAGGGAATTTCTCAGCCAGGTTTCCAGCGTGATCCGGGCAGAGATCGGACGAGGTGCGCTCGCTTTAACTGAGCGCCTTCAAGAAGAAAATTTCACCGCCACCCTTAAGGATGTCAATCGAAGCGACCTGCGCACGCAGCTCGGCAATACCCGCAGTTTTGCCCGCCAGGGTGGCGTTCCGCAGATCGCCGCTTTACTCGAATATGGATCGGTAGCGATTGTTCCGCAGGAATACGATTCGGGAAATGGATTCGCTCTCATTTACGGAAAGGATCCGGACGGTTTTAACGCGGTTCAATATTTTCCCAACGGAGAATTTTCGATGGGCACCCTTTCGGAAGCCGATCTCGCGCGCCGCTGGATCACCCGCGAAGACCGGACCTATCGCCTTGATCTGATCGACGTAACGATCCCGGCGACTTCTGCGGCAACCGAGAGCTCTTCCGACGCACGTCAACCGCAGAACTAGTATTTACTTTAAAAAGTCTCCGACTGTGAGAAAAAGGAAGTGGGATCTCTCGCTCGTAACACTCGTATGCAGCGGAGGTTTGCGGACCGGAAACTGGCGGTCCGAGCGGCGACGGTTAGCTGCGGCTATAAGCCGATCGGGAGATCGGCGCGCCCGGGAACGCCAATCTCCTGATTGACAGAAGCCACAATAAAAGCCAGGGCACCAAACCGCCACCTTTCCTAAGAAAACACCCGAAAGTAAATACCCGAATCTATAACTCTTAACACTAGCGCGCTCTTCCGCCTTTTTCATAGATTTAGAAAAAGCTCTTTTATCGCCTCTTCCGCACTCGACCGAAGAAGACTCGCGGCATTTTTTAAAGCAAAATCGAGTTCAACCGGCGCTCGATGGATCGGTATCACAGCATTAAAAATTCCTTCGAATTGTTTCGGATCCTCAACCGATCCGGCAAAGGCAATGACCGGACAGCGATGTTTTTTCGCTAATTTTGCGACACCTGCCGGTCCTTTACCGTGCAAAGTTTGTGCATCGAGTTTTCCTTCTCCCGTAATGACGAGATCGGCTGATGCGATTTTCTTCTCAAGCTGAATCGCTTCTGCAACAACTTCAAAGCCCGGTACAAATTTGGCTCCGCAAAAGGCAGCCAGACCGAATCCGAGTCCACCTGCTGCACCTGTGCCTTCTCGATGAAAATCGGAAAAACCGAGATCCCGTTTAACAATATTTGCAAGATGAGTCAGATTTGCTTCAAGCTTCATTACTTGGTCGGGATCGGCGCCTTTTTGCGGTCCGTAAACCTTTGTGGCACCGTTCGGACCGAGTAAACTGTTTGCCACATCGACCGCCGCGATGATTTCCGGAAAGTTCAAGCTTCCTGGTGCCTCGATCCGATCGAGTTTATCGAGCTCGGCGGGAATCGGCTCCAGCTCCTTATTCCACCGATCGAGAAAACGAAACCCGAGCGCTGCCGCCATTCCGATTCCGGCGTCGTTGGTGGCACTTCCGCCGAGTCCAACCATCACGCGGTCAACGCCGGTTCCGACAGCTTCACGTAGCATTTGACCGGTTCCAAATGTATTCGCACGCATCGGATCAAGCTCCTCCAATTTCAATCGCCACATTCCGGAAGCTTCGCTCATCTCAAAAATGGCCATCGAGCGCTGCGAGGATTTTGCCCAACAATAGCGAGCCGAAATCGTTCGCCCGACCGGATCCTTGACCGGAATGGTCCGCCAGATTCCTCCGAACGCATTGCAAAGAACCTCCGCCGTTCCCTCCCCTCCATCGGCGATCGGCGAAGCGAGGATCTCCGCCCCGCCCGCTACGGCATCGATTCCTTCAACAATGGCTTTTGTCGCTTCGAAAGCGCTCAGACTTCCTTTGAATTTATCGGGAGCAACGACGATTCTTTTCCCGCGAAACCGCTCATGCATTTAGGTCGATCAATGGAATATTGGTCTCGGCATCGAATTTTCTTCGCAAATATCCAGGCAATTCCTCCAGGATAAGTTCGAGCGTCGGCCAGACTTCCGCTTCAAGAAGATGACCTCCGTGCGCCGTTCCGTCAGATTTTCCCAACACAACATGAATATGAGGTTTCGGTTCCTCTCCGGCAAGCGCGATCACACCCGCAAAGGCCAGAACTTCAACCTGTTCGTTAACGATAATCCGTTGATAGTCATGCTGCTCGCGATCAAAAAATCCGACAACCGCCGATTTAAACGCTCCGAGTCCCGAAATCTGTCCGGCCGAAATACCGAGCTCTTTTACAAGTTTCGAAAGCCCCACCATCACGTTGTCGCCTGGCTCAAAAACAATCGCAATCGTTCGTGCCGGTTCCTCGTTCAAAATCTTTGTTTTCATCTACAAAGCTCGCCAATCTCGGCGGATCCGCAACGCAAAACGTATTCCGCGTCGGGACAGCTTCAAGAATCGTGAAGCTTTTTTCCTCCGATTTTTCCAAAAAGGAAGCTTTTTCGACGACCGAGCTGAAAAGACTCCGGCGTGTCGTATAGTTAGAGGAGTTATCCAGAAAGAAAGAAGAACGATCAGCTTAAAACGGGGAGGAATTTTATGATTATGGCACGGTCGAAAGAAACAGCATCACCGAAACGGGAGGTTGTCGTCATCACTGGCGCTTCTGCCGGGATTGGGCGCACCACAGCTCGGAAGTTTGCAAAACATGGGGCGCGGATCGCCTTGATTGCCCGCGGAGAAAAAGGTTTGCTCGCCACCCAGCGCGAAGTCGAGGAAGCGGGCGGAGAAGCGATCATCATTCCAATCGATGTTGCCGATGCCGATTCAGTGGAACGAGCCGCCGAAATTGCAGAGAATCGATTTGGTGAAATCGACATCTGGATCAACAACGCGGCCACATCGATTTTTGCACCTGTTTGGGAAACCCGACCGGAGGAATTTCGGCGCATTGTCGAAGTCAATTACTTCGGCTATGTTTATGGAACCCTTGCAGCTCTGAAACGAATGCGTCCGCGCGGCCGCGGAACAATTATCCAGGTAGGATCCATTCCCGGCTTCCGCGCGATTCCGTTTCGCTCAGCATATTCAGCCTCGAAGCACGCGATCGCCGGATTCACCGATGGGCTTCGATCGGAACTCATCCATGAAAACAGCCCGATCCGCGTGACCATTGTTCATTTATCGTCGATGAATATGCCTCAGTTCAGCTGGGTCTTCAATCGCCTTAAAAAGAAAGTTCAGCCTTTTCAGCCAATCTTCCAGCCGGAACTCGCCGCGAGGGGAATCTATCATGCTGCCCACCACGACCGACGCGAATGGTTCATCGGCGAACCGGCTTTGAAGGCGATGATCGGACAAAAACTTCTTCCGGGCTTCATGGACCATTTTCTCGCGAAAAACGGATACAAAAGTCAGCAAACCGACGATCCACAGGCTGAAAATCAACCTCACAATCTCTGGGATCCAGTCGACGAGGATCGCGGTGCGCACGGATCTTTCGATTCCATTGCCGCAAACGACAGCCTTCTCTTCCGCCTCTCGCGACATCGAAAGGAAATCGCTCTCCTTTCAGCTGGACTGATCACCGCAGCGGGCGCGATGCTCCTCGCGAAAAGCAGAAAACGGCGCCCTTCCAAGGATTTTTCGAGCTTTGCATCGGGCGTTCCGACCCATCCTCACCAAACCGGCAAGGTCCGACGGGTTCATTAAGAATTTCGCAAAAATATCGAATGACGGTCGCAAAAGAGCGTGCGAATAAATCGCGCTCTTTCTTCCGTCCGTTTTCGAATGAGAATGTCGCGGTGATCTTTTAAACTCGCCCCTCCGCCCCGATCCTGATCATAAAGGATAGGTTCTTTTGGACCAAACCCTTATCCTTCAACCCGAACATTCACCCGTAAATCGATGCGACGTCGTCAGTTTCTAAAATCCCTTGCTCTTTCAACCCCGGCCGTTCTTTGGGCCGACCACTTGCTCGAAGGAGCCAACCTTTCCACCACGGCTCCGGAGGCGAAAAACTTTGCCGCCGATCTCGTCATCGCCGGCGGTGGCATGGGCGGTTGCGCGGCCGCTCTTGCAGCTGCACGAAACGGATTGCGCGTTATTTTAACCGAAGAAACCGAATGGATCGGCGGTCAACTTACTTCCCAAGCGGTGCCGCCCGATGAACACTATCGTATCGAAAGTTTCGGCGCCACCGCGACTTACCGCGAACTCCGAAACCGCATTCGCGATTACTACCGGCGAAATTATCCGCTTACGGACGAGGCCAAAGCGACAGAAAATCTCAATCCCGGTCAAGGCGGCGTCTCCCGTCTCTGCCACGAACCGCGCGTCGCGCTAGCCGTTCTTTACGAAATGCTCGCCCCGCACATCGCGACCGGAAAAATCTCCATCTTGCTCCTCCACAAAGCTATTTCCGCCGAAACCGAAGGCGACCGCGTGACCGCTCTCACCGTCCGCGATCTCCGAAACGGCGACATTCGAACGCTCGAAGCCCCCTACTTCATCGATGCGACCGAACTCGGCGATCTTTTGCCTCTGACCAAAACCGAGTACGTCACCGGTGCTGAATCGCGCAAGGAAACCGGCGAGCTTCACGCTCCCGAAGAAGCGAATCCCGACAACATGCAGGCGGTTACCTGGTGTTTTCCGATCGAATATGTCGATGGCATGAATTTCGTTGGCGACGCTCCGCCCGATTACGATTTTTGGCGAAACTATGTTCCCGACCTGACACCGCCCTGGCCCGGCCCACTCCTAAGTCTCACCTACTCAAACCCGCGCACCTTGGAGCCGCGCACGCTAGCGTTCGATCCGAAAACCGAAGCCAGCGGTTGGTGGACCTACCGGCGGATCGCCTGGCTCAATAACTTCCAGCCAAATACCTACGCCGGCAGCATCAGCCTGATCAACTGGCCTCAAAACGACTACCTTCTCGGCCACTTCATGGGCTCCGAAGAAGAAACGGCCAAACATTTCGAGGGTGCGCGTCGCCTCAGTCTCGCGCTTTTCTACTGGCTCCAAACAGAAGCTCCGCGTCCCGACGGCGGCACCGGCTGGCCCGGACTGCGTCTCCGTCCTGAACTCGTTGGCACAAACGACGGACTCGCGATGTATCCGTACATCCGGGAAGCCCGACGGATCAAAGCCGAATTCACCGTACTCGAACAGCATGTCGGTGTCGACGGCCGCCGCGCCGAACTCAATCAGCCCGAAGGTCCGATTTCCGCCGCGGTTTTCGATGATAGCGTCGGCGTCGGCAGCTATCACATCGACCTCCATCCGAGCACGGCTGGCGACAATTATATCGACGTCCCTTCCCTCGCTTTTCAGATTCCGCTCGGTTCGCTCATCCCGCAGCGTATGGAAAACCTGATTCCGGCCTGCAAAAACATCGGCACGACCCACATTTCCAACGGCTGCTACCGTCTCCATCCTGTGGAATGGAATATCGGCGAATCGGCTGGAGCCCTTGTCGCATTTTGTAAACAGAAACACACCACGCCCCGCCAGACGCGAAACATTGCGAGGCACCTGAGTGATTTTCAATCGATGCTCACCGATCAGGGCGTCGAACTCGCTTGGCCCAAATAAGCCCATAGGTACCGTCAATCGGGACTCTCAACACATGCCCGTATTCCGTGGTTCTAATCCTTTTGCTCAATCATCCTCAAAAATCCGCGGCATCCGCAGTTAAAATCCTTCCTCGTTATCGATGAACCGCGGATCGCACGGATTAAACGCAGATTCTTTTACAGTCAAGGCGCCGCTGTTCTTGCCGCGATTAGGAAGAATCCTTAGACTGGTCCGTCATGCGCATTTTTCTTCTTATCCTATCACTGCCCATTTATATCATAGCCGCCGAACCTCCTACATCCGAGACAGCTATCATTGGCCGGTTTGCGAGAGGGCCTTTCGATACACCGGTTCGAGTCAATGCGGCCAAGTTCGATGAACTCTTTGCCTCCAACAATCCCCAAAACTGGTCCGCCGAAATCCAAGTTCGCCAATTTTTTCGGAACGGCGGAAGCGAGATTGAAGTCATTCGTATCGACGCAGATTTGCTACTCGCTCAGGCGTTGATGCCGAGCGAAAACATTGGAAGACCACGAGGTCTCGGCTGGCTTCCGATTCTTTCCGACCTCGGTCTGCTCCTCGTTCCCGAGCTTGCTGAACTCCCGGTTTCAGACCGCAATCCGTTGCTCGAAAAAATCCGGGAATTCGCCGCGTCGCAGCACTTTACTCTTATCCTCGATCCGCCGAAGGCTGCTGGAACGATCGATTCAATTATTTCCTGGAGAGACGATCTGCCGGATGGTCTCGGATTCGCCGTCCTTTACTATCCGCACATCATGGTCAATCCGGCTGCCATCGGAGCCGGTAGCGGGTTTTCGTTCCCCACCGGGGCTAGTGGTTCGGTTGCAGCAAGAATCGCTCAAAAGGATGCAGTCAGCGGAATTTGGGAAAATCCCGCAGGTCCCGATGCCACCATCCAAGCCGACGGATTGACATTCCTGCCCTCGAATTTCGAGCTTGACCAACTCAATAGCGCTCATATCAACGTCATCCGCGATCTCCCTTCTTCTGGTATTGTGCTTTGGGGAGCTCGCACGCTCGATAAATCGAATGTGGAAAACCGTTATCTATCGGCCGTGCGAACGAGGCGTTGGATTCTTCACAACCTGCAGCGCACGCTCACCTTTGCCGCTTTCGAGGAAAATGATTCCACGCTCTGGACTTACCTCCGCTCATCCGCCGAAGCCTTCCTCCACAATCTTTACCTCCGCGGCGCTTTCGCCGGAGCAACCCCGGAACAATCTTACTTCGTTCTTTGTGACGCTACGACCACCTCCGCAGTCGATATCCAAAATCACCGGGCAAATCTGATCACCGGTCTCGCTCTTATCAGCCCGATGACCTTTTATAACGATGCGATTTCCCTCCAAACGCTCGATCTCAATCGACCCACTCCCCTTTCGCAACGGTTTCTCGGACCTCCGATAGGAAATGAACTTACGGTTTTTTATTCAACCACCCCCGGATTTCATTTTACCATGGAACAGACCGTGGATCTTTCGGGCGATTTCTGGCTCCCCGGCCACCGGCTATCCGGCGACGGTTCTTGGAATCGCGTCGGCATTCCGCTCACTGGACAACAACGCTTCATTCGTATCCGAACCGACTGACCGCCGTGCGGGTAGAAGATATGGGAATCGGCGCTACTGCTTTTCGCGGAGTGTTTTCATCGCGCTGCCCCAAGCGATGAGCTGATCGAGCATGCTTCTGAGCGAATCCTTGTGGCGGTCGTGCGGTTTGAAACGGGTATAGTTTTCAAAATCGTCGAAAAGCGAAAACATAACCTGATTCCGAACATGGGCCATAGCGAGTGTGCTGGCAACCAGGCGCAGATGCTCAACCGCCCGGGCTCCACCGACACTTCCGTAGCTCACGAAACCGGCGGCTTTGTTGTTCCATTCGGCAAAAATGAAATCAAGGGCGTTTTTCAGTGCTGCGGGAATGCTGTGGTTGTATTCGGCGGTCACGAAAATGAAGGCGTCAAACGGGGCGATTTTTCGAGCCCAAGCTTGCGTGTGCGGTTGCGAGTATCGGCCTTGGGAAGGAGAAGCCGGTTCATCGAGCAGAGGAAGGTTGATCTCATGGAGATCGATAAGTTCGAACGTGGCATCCGTCCGCTTGATGGCTTGTTCATACACCCAGCGGCCAACTGATTCCCCAACACGGTCGGGCCACGTGCTTCCAATGATAATGGCAACTTTGATCATAATGGTAAGTTCGTCGCAGAGGATACTGAACCTCATTTTGATTCTATGCGAGAACGCTTTCCACGCTCAGGCTTGGCCGTGAACAGATATTTCGACGAACCGCGGCGCCAAGCCGATCCGCGTTGAAAGCCAGGCAATTCGCCCAATCGAGGTGTTATTTGGAAAAAGCAAATGGCCTCGAACTCAGAGAGCTCAAGGCCACTTTTGCAGATTTCTGAGCATGTTCTTTCGAACTTTCAGAACTGCACAATCAACATCGCCCAGAATAACAGAAATGCAAGGCGGACAGGCGCTTTTTTTAATTTTT
>DATGSL010000373.1:0-2010 GCA_035302665.1 Opitutales bacterium
TAAAAGGTGCCGAAAGTGCGCTCCCGTTTTTCTTAACCAACGTATCGAGCTCAATATATCGACGGCCCGTTTCATAAGCATCTTCCGGACTCATCAAACCAGCTACCGGAAGTGGTAAAACTTGAGCCCGCGTCAAACCACCCGCAAAGGAAAGACCACCCCCATGCTCAATCACAAGATTTACCGCCGCTTCCAAATCAGCATCTGAAGTGCCGACCGCGACGATGTTGTGCGAATCGTGGGCCACCGACGACGCCATTGCACCGCCTTTAAGACCAAAACCTTTTACAAATCCGATTGCCGGCGAAACGTCACGGTAGCGATTGATGACCACCAGCTTCAGAAGATCGCGCTCAGGATCAGCGACAACAAACCGATCGGAAACTTCCGGCTCCATTTGAATCCGACGCGTCACCAGCTGATGATCGATCGCTTCAATAACATTCATCCGCTTGCCCGGCTCCATCCGCACACGAAAATCTTCCGCTCGAACCGGTTTTGCCGCAAAATTGTTGATCACCTCAACCTCCACCCGCGGAATCAGCGTTTCTCCAGCTTCAGCAACTTTCCGGCCATCGATAAAGGTTTTTAACACCTGCAATTCAGAAAGATCGGACACCTCGACGAAATCAGCTGGATCGCCTTCCCGAAGCAAACCGACCGGCAACTTGTAATGCTTCACCGGATTTACGCAGGCGCAGCGAAGAACCTGAATCGGATCATAACCGGCCGCAATTGCCCGCCTCGCAAGATCGTTGATATGATTCAAAAGAAGACTGTCGACATGCTTGTCGTCGGTGCAAAGCATGCAGCGATCAGCGTATTCTGACAACAACCCGACGAGTTCGTCAAAATTTCGCGCAGCAGAGCCTTCACGGATCGCGATCTTCATTCCCACCGCAAGTTTCTCCCGCGCCTCCTCGATCGTAAAAGACTCGTGATCGGTCGAAATCCCAGCAGATGCGTATTTGGCTACCGCAGCTCCCCGAAGGCCCGGAGCATGTCCATCGACCGGTTTCCCATATTTGCGTGCAAGCGAAAGTTTTTTCAAAACCTCCGGGTCATCGTTGAGAACTCCCGGAAAATTCATCATTTCGCTCAGATACCAGATCTCATCCCGCCGCAAAAGCTCCTCAATCGCTTCCGGTTTCAGCTCCGCCCCAGCGGTTTCAAATGGAGTAGCCGGCACACACGACGGAGCACCAAAGAAAAACTTAAACGGAACCTTCCTTCCGTTCGCGATCATATATTCGATTCCCTCCACCCCGAGAATATTCGCAATCTCATGCGGATCGGAAACCGTCGCAACAGTTCCGTGCGTGACCGCCAAACGCGCAAATTCCGAAGGAACCAAAAGCGAACTTTCGACATGAACGTGCGCATCGACGAAACCCGGAATCAGAAAGGTCGAATAGCTCCCGGATTCGCGGCAAATTTTTGCGATCCGTCCGTTGATTACTTCAATCGTGCCCGGAAAAATCTCTCCGGCAGCCAGATCGACGATATTACCTGCGATTGAAAACGAGGGCGAAAGCATGAAAAAAAGAAAATAGTTCCATCCGCCAGTTTCTACGACGAAGCCGGATTTTCAAAAGTATTCGGAAAATTCATTCAATTGATCAAAAACTCTTCCCAATTTACCTTATCGAGCTTTTCCCTTTCCTCCCGGTCGTTGATAACCAAAGATCGGTTCCGAAAATGAAACGATCCGACGAATTCGCACGCACCCATCTCTTCCGTCGTTTGGCCTGGGACGATCTGGACACCGATTTTCTCAGAAAACAGATCGAGCTTGCGCGCAACGAAGATCTCGGCGGAGCGGGATTGAAAGCATCGTTGCTCCCTGCAATTCCACGAGACGTGACCACGATCGGTGTTCCTTTACAAAAAATGGCAACGGCCGAACTTGTTGCCCGCGAGCCACTCCATATCTGTGGATTGCCGCTCGTGCTCCTTGTCCTTGAAATTTATGGCGGCGATGTCGAAGTTGATTTTGCCGTATCCGACGGG
>DATGSL010000374.1:0-3401 GCA_035302665.1 Opitutales bacterium
GGCCTTCTCTTTGATCTATTTTTGAGCGCTCTTCTATGCCAAAAATTGATTCCGACCAGACTCCCGCACCGGCCTCCGACGATGAGGTAAAGTTTCTTCCTCCTCCCATTCACTGGAGCGAGAAAGTCGTTCTCGCGATCGTTTCGATCCACCTGATCTACCTGCCGTGGGCGCTCGGAGCGATGCATCTCGGGGCGCAAAAGGTCAGTCTCGTCCTAGGAGGAGTCGGTTTTCTGGCGGCTCTTTTTCTCAATCCGCCGAGCACGATCGTCGTTCCGAAAATTCCCGCTTGGAAGAAATTGCTAAAATCGTCGATTTTTTGGCTCGGACTGGTGATTCTCGGATACATTTTTATTCAGGCTGTGAATCCTTCCCATCGCGCGGTTGATCTCGGCGGCGAATTTTGGATGGTGCCGGTCGATCACATCACTTGGTTGCCAACAGGAATGGAGGCGCCGTTTGAAAAGGTGAACGCCCATCGGAGACTGATGGTGTTCGCATCGGTCTTTTTAACGATCTGGACAATCGTCCTTTTTATCGAGCGGCCAAAATCGATCCGGTTTCTGCTCTGGGTCCTTGTTTTCAACGGGGTCGGGCTCGCCATTCTCGCATTTGGTCAGCTTTTTACCGGAGCGGAAAAGATTTTTTGGAAAATTCCTTCGGCAAGTGAGAACTTTTATTCCTCTTTCATTTACCGAAACCACGCGACCGGATACTTAAACCTGCTGCTCGCCTGTTCGACTGGACTCTATTTTTTCTTTCGTGAACGGGCGTGGAAAACGAATGAGAGCGAGCCGGATAAAAGCCCGATCTTTTTCTTCACATCGACGATCCTCTTTACGACCGTTCTTTTTTCAGGATCTCGCGGAGGAATCATCGTTGCCGCGTTGCTATTGCTCCTGGCGATCCTCTACACGATGTTGCAAGCGTGGCGATGGGACCGGCTCCGGGAAACCTCGGTGATTTCGGCCATTCTTCTCGGAATGCTTGTTCTTTTTGCGTCGGTTTTCACCGTTATGATCGGACCGGAGCGGATCATCGAGCGATTTAAACATTTTACCGAAGACGGCGGGGGAACGTCGGTCGAACATCGGATTCTCGCTGCGAAGGCGACGCGGGATATGTTCGAGGATAAATGGCTCTACGGTTGGGGCGCGGGAAGTTTCGAATACGTTTTTCCTGCCTACCAAAGCGAATATCCGGAGATCGATTATCGGGAAGTCGGGAGAAACAAGCGTCGGATTTATTTTACTTGGGAATTCGCACATAACGACTGGGTGCAATATCCGGCGGAATATGGAGTTGTCGGAACCGGGCTCTTTTTCGCCGGAATCATTGGCTGGTTGATCGGACTTTTCCGCTTCCGCGGGCTTCGTCGGCCGTTGGCGGTCTGGATGGGAATCGGTATTCTAGCGACCTTCGGGCATGCAGTTGGGGAATTTGTGCTGCAAAACCCGGCGATCATCCTTACGACCGCTTCTTTCTTTGCTCTCAGTTACCGCTACGTGGAATTGGAAAACCTCCGCCGAATTCGACGAAAAAGATAGTCGGGAAGGTCCGCGGCACGATTTGTTTTCGCGTCTCTAACAAAATAAAGATTAACAAGTTCTTTACTTTTTGTTAGTCCTTTTGGCCAACAAACCAACGCGGTTGGTTCAATTTTCTTTCTTTTATGGATTTTTCACTCATCGTCTCCTGGCCCGCATTTATAGGAGCGCTGCTTTTACTCTGGTTTCTGCCCTCTTTTTGGATTCGATCGGATGTCAAACGAAGCCTCTCTCAGAAGCGAACTGCCAGCGAATTTGAACTTTTGCGCGCGTTCATGGCTTGGCAGAATTGGGCCGATTTGCTCCGCGCTTTCGCAGGTTGTTACCTCCTTTATCATTACGTTTTCGATGTGCCGGAAGGAAGAGAGTGGGAAGTCTTCGGCTGGCGTGCAGCGATTTTATTTATCGCTCTTCTCCTGCAAACGGTCCGCCGTCACCACCAGCGTTTCTATTTTCTTGCGCCGATCTTTTTCGTTTGGGGAATCACCTTCTTTTTGTCGGATCCGATCCTGGCAATCTACGGAATCGCAGCCGGCACTTTCGCAGCGATGGTGGTGAATCTCGAATGGTACCTGCCGGTGATGGCGGTTGTTCTCGCTGGAGTCGGTTATCTTTTATCAGGCATCGAAATCTCCATCTTGCTCAATGCCGTGTTGGTCGTTTTCCCATTGATCGTAACTTTCTGTGGTCGGGGCCACATGGTTCACCTGGTCTGGGAACCTTCGCGAAAAGGAGAATCTTCCCGGCGGGAAGAGGAGGTTACGCGGTCTTGATCGCGACATCAGATCAATTCATCGCACGCCGGAATCCAGATTGAATAATGGTAACTTGTATCTGGTCTTGCCGCACATCTGCAGAAGAAACATAGTCTTTTTTTGTGCCGCTTGAGTCGGCCTGTTCTGAGTCCAAAAAGTTTAAGTTTTGAAAACAAATACCAACAAACCCCTTTCTCTTCTCGTCACAGGAGGAGCCGGCTTTATCGGCAGTCATCTGGTCGATCGCCTTTTGGCCGATGGACACCACGTGACGGTGATCGACAATTTCGATCCTTTTTACGATCCGGCGATCAAGGAACGAAATATCGCCTCGCACGGGAAGAATCCGAATTACGAACTCCACCGGATCGATATCTGCGATCTTGAAACAATGGAGGCAAATCTCTCCGGCGGCTATGACTGCATCGTTCATCTTGCAGCTCGGGCGGGAGTGCGGCCGTCGATCGAGGATCCGATCGGATACCAGGAAGTCAACGTCCGCGGCACGCAAAATCTCCTCGAATTGGCACGGAAATGGGAAACTCCTCAATTCGTATTTGCAAGTTCTTCGAGTGTTTATGGGATCAATCCAGATGTTCCTTGGCGGGAGGACAATCACGTTCTTCAACCGATCAGTCCCTACGCGAGCACAAAGGTTAGCGGCGAGCTTCTCGGACATGTTTATTCCCACCTCTACGGAATTCGATTTGTAGCGCTCCGTTTTTTTACGGTCTATGGTCCCCGTCAGCGCCCCGATTTAGCGGTTCACAAATTCACGAATCTGATGTTGAAGGGCGAACCGATCGCGTTTTTCGGCGATGGATCGACGAGTCGCGATTACACTTATGTGGACGACACCGTGGCGGGAATTCTCGGAGCTATCGCTTACAAGGAGTCGCCATATGAAGTTTTCAATCTCGGTAACGACGCGACAGTGACGTTGCTTGAAATGGTTGAAACCATTGAAAACGCTCTCGGGAAAACGGCAGAAAAGGATCGCCAACCCGATCAGCCTGGCGATGTTCCCCGTACCTGGGCCTCGATCGAAAAAGCCAGAAAGTTTCTCAGCTATGATCCGACGATCGATTTCCAGACAGGT
>DATGSL010000375.1:0-3722 GCA_035302665.1 Opitutales bacterium
TCAGCCAGACTGTTCAAAAAGACGACCCGCCAGACCTTTTCGTGCCAATGCGGTTCTGCCGGATTCGCCTCCTCCCGATCGAGGCGTGCGGCATGCTCCTCGCCCTTTCCCTTCCCTCCGATATCGGTCGAGAGGGCCGGCTCGAGATCGAGCGATCTCGTCCGGCCAAGAATCATGTCGTTGACCCTTGCCCCCCGAAGATCGATATCGCCGACCTGAATCATGATCGGATTCTGATCCTTCTCCGACCAGATCCGATGAATGACGACCGACATCGTCTGCAGAACCCCGCGCGTTCCCTGAAAGTGCTCGACGGAGGAGAGTTTATTATAAAGAAAATCGATCAGAGTCGGGTGAAACGGATAGTTGTGAACCATCCGTTCCCGCATCTTTTCGCTGTTTACCTCACTTGAAAGATCACTTTCCCATCGGGAATACGCCTCCATAAAAGCGGCGGCGGCTCCCTCGGCACCGGCCGGATCGATCTTTTCAAAAAGCCGTTTTGAGAAAATCTGCGCCAGCTCTTCGGGAGCGACGATCGAGATGCTCGCCTCATCCCGTCTCACAACACTCTCGATATCGTCAGTGCTCTTCTCCATCGCCCGCTCGGCAGCCTCCGACGAAACCTCTTCGAGCTTTTTCCCGCTCGCATCGGCCAAGGCTTCGCGAATCGCTTCGGTCTGATTGCTGAAAGCATCCCTCAAACCGGCGAGCGTCAACACCGTAACAAGATTCGAAGAGGAGTGCCGCTGATCAAAAATCGTTTTAAGAAAAACAGCCGCCTGGGCCGGCGCATCCGAATCGACCGCACTCAGACGCGTCATATAAAGCGCCAGCTCATCGATCAACAGAAGAACCTTCCGGTCGGCCAAAACATTTTGAAACCATGGCCCCTCTCGCTCCGGAGCCGAAGATGAACGAGCCCACGGCTCCTCCGCCAGCTTCGGGTCGATCTGATAGGCGATCTCGCGCCAGAGCGTCCACGGCTCGGCTGCAGATCCGCGATATTCCGTCACTTTTAACGCTTCTCCGACAATTCCGACCAGTTTCACTTCGCCTGGTGCAGGAAGCAGCTCGGCAGGAACCCAACTTGAAACCTGTTCCCGCAATGCGCTGCCCTTTTGGCTCAGATGGGCAAGAGCGATCAGAGCATGAGTTTTTCCACCACCGAAAGCGGTTTCGAGCCGATACGTCGCCGGATTGTTCATTTCGCCTTTGAAACGGCGAAAAACCTGGCTCGTAAGAAGTGCGAGCCCGGCAGACGGGAAAGTCGCCTCGCCAAAGAAGGCGTTGGCATCAGTATAAATGCTATCGATTTTCGTTTTCCCTCGATACAGATCGAGAACGTCTGCCAGCGAAGGCGTGAAAATCTCCGGATTAAAGGTGCCTGAAAGCAGGTCCTGCCGCGGGGTGCAATACTGTTTGATGCGATGAGTCATTTTCTTTTTTAAAAACCGGATAACAAAAGGCGCACCTTGCCAGACTCCGCCGCCGGTAGCAATATACGAATTGCGATAATCGCGTTCATGGGAGCATGGAAGCGATCGCCTCTACCGACCGTCCAAATGGCAGAATCGGTGCACATGACCTCTGCAGGATCTTGACTGTTGTAAAAATTTTGTTACAACTGCGTTGAGCCTCAGAATCTCAACCCTCAACGCTGACGATCCATTAAATCGCCCGAACCTCACTCCCTAATCCCATGTTGAAATATGGAAAATATCTTAGATCCCACAAATACTGCCCTTTCCGTTCAGGATGCGAATCAGTTGGTTCTCGACAAAATCAATGAAGCCGAGGAACAGATGATCTTCGGATTCCTGCCACTCAAACTTTGCGAGCAAAAAACGGTTATTGAGGCAGTAAAAACAGCATTGCGGCAGGATTGTGTTAGAATAACCGGACTTCTTCGCGCGACGCCCGCAGCGACCGGTTATGCTTTGGCTACGGCACCCTCTCAATACCTCACCACGGGCGGCATCTACTGGGAGCCACTTGAGCGTTCGCTCGACTCGAGGATTCCAAACACTCAACGCACGGAATTGCCTCACCTTTTTCGAACCATCTGCAGAAACCTCGGCCTTCTTAGCGGCACTCTTGAACAAGCCGGATGGACCAATATCGCCCCTTTTATCTATCAGGCCGGGATTCTTCCGACATGGATCGACTCTCTCACCCATGCGCTCCAAACAACCTTGAGATCCCGTCCGGCTCCGGACCTCGAAGATCCGGCTGCACTTCGAGCTTTTGCCGATGCCATCCGAGCGCGAATCCATGGCCAAGCCAATCTTGGGCATCTCCTTGAATCCGAGGTTGGTCCGCTTCTCATTCGACGCATCGTCACAGCGTACCAGCAAAACGATTGGGAACTCCTTCCCGCGCATCTAAAAAAGAAGATTTATGAAGCCTTTATCAGCGGCAGAGCTGTTTCGCTCCGCTCCCCTTATCTTTGCTTCGATCCGGCGTTTCAATCGCTTCAGCTGGTTTTGCCTGCCGTATCCAGTTCTATCACCACTCCCTCGTCACGCTGGAGGATAGAAAATCGCGAACATGCAGCTTGGAAAGAAACCCGAATTCCTCTCGAAGAGCTGCAGCAACGAAACTGTTCCATCGAGCTCGCCGAATTAGCGGCTCCCTATGAATCGCTCACCTTTTCCGTCGATGCCCGATTCAACTCCGACCGCCCTTTCCGCGTCTTCCGATCCGACAACGGACGCGAAAGAACGTTTTCCCTGAATTCAAACATTCTCCTTCCGCCAAATTCCTACACGGTCGTGATGAGCAAAAACGTTGCTACGAACGACGAGGATTTTGTCGAAGAAAATGAGAACTTCCGTCAACTCGATATAGACCTGCGTCCCGGCGACGATCCGTTGGTGCTTTCAACAGCAGACGAGCGCTGGACCCTACAGCCCAGACTCAAAAGCGGTTTTTACATTAACCATGCGGTTGCATCTACGACAATTCTCGAAAATGGGGACCTGCTTCATTACGGCGACGAGCTCGGCTTGGTCGGCTATCTTCCGACACACGGGCTTAATGAAAATAGTCATATCGAGTTCAGCATCGAATGCGAGGAACGAGATCTGGCCAAATCAGCTGAGATTGAAATCCCCGATTGTCTGCAGCGGGGTGTTTATCTCTTCAAGAGCGAGAGGCAGGAACTCCATACACGCGAATTCTTAAGCCATCTTCCGTCCGGAATCCATCGCGTGAAGGCGACTCTGGCTACTCATTTGGAAAGGGCCGAATACGTTTTCTGGTTTTGGAAAGGACTGAGGTTTATCAGTCACCATCACGGATACCAATGCGATACGTGGCCGGAAAACCTAAACATGACCCAGTCGACCGGTATCCGCCGCATTAACAATAACATTGGAATTCAGGAAAACTACCACGGGCCTTCCATTACCCTGCGATTGACCACCCCTGATATTGAATTGACCTTACCCCGGGCCGGAGCCCGTGCAGTAATTGTTGATCCTGAAAACAATTTTGAGGAAATCGCCGAGCCAACCGAGCCTATTGTTGTCACTGCAAACGATCCGCGAACAATCCGCTTCGAATCGGGTGGTTTTACCGATTGGGAGATCGCTGCTCCGAATCGCCAAATTATCACCCTCAACAAACAACGGACGCGATACGCCATTTCACTCAATGGTCTGGCCTCTGAGATCGGTGGCAGCGGCACCATCCGGGCAAAATCGATCGATAGTGAAATT
>DATGSL010000376.1:0-11706 GCA_035302665.1 Opitutales bacterium
CCCAAAAGAGCGCTCGCACCGAGTATCACAATCGCCAGGGTCGCCGCAAAAATGATTTGAATCAGGATCGGAAAGTAATCGGAGAGAATCATCTTCCTCCAAAGAAGCGATCACGACAGGCGAATTCAAGCAGTTTCCACCCATAGTTGCCAAATAACGCAAAAAGTTCGCTTTTTACTCCTTTTCTTCCTCGATTTCGCCGAGGTTCAACTGATTGGCATATTCGAGAAGATTTCCCCCATTCGTCAATTTCGACAAACCGCGCCGTTCCCGACCTTCATTGATCTTGCGATACATCCGCGAATCAAGGGCAACCGGATCGGCCGACAGAAGAATCGCAGGTTGCGAGTCTGTGTAATACGACCGGAACGCCGGACCGCCCGCCACCTGAAATCGCTCCAAACTGACGATCGAAAAAAGCCACTTCTCCTCCAACTCCGGAATCGCCGCCATTTCCGCAACCGCCGCAGCACCACTTCTCTCGCTGTGAGCAAAACGGGACGTGTTGCTCGCATTCCAAAGCGTTGCGTTCACCAACGCGCCATTGACTCCGAGCGCCGGATGGTCGGTGTAAGTCGGCAAATTGATCCAAAAATCGACCTCAAGCATCAAGGGAACCGGCAAATAGCTCCGGCGACTTTCCTCGCTTCTTTCAAAACGGAATTCGCCGAAATTATATTCGATGTCGACGCTCCCGCGGCGCGGCGGCAACGGACTGTCGTAAAACCAGATCGGATCGTAAAAATCACCGCTCTCCAAAACATAAACCGGATGTCCTTCGAATTCCCGCTCCCCGACGCCGAGCGGCGGCAAAAACCCGGAGCGGCGCAACCGATGTTCGTTTAAATCGATCAAAAACAGATCCCTCCGGTCGAATCCGCGCGAAACCAACGATGAGATGACCGCCCGAACCAATGGTTGAGGTGTCGAAAGGCCGGGACCGGAGATCGTCGAAATCTTTAAACCAACTTTTCCCTTTTCTCCCGGCTCCAACACTTTTTTCTGTTCTTCTTCAAAAGCGAGAAAAAGGTTTTCAACCGCTGTCCGGTAACTTTCTTCTGTAAAAGAATGCAGCGATTCTTCATGGATCGACGCGCCCGGAGTTACCGCCGATGCTCCTTCCCCTATAAAAAAAGAAATCGCCAGCAAAAACAAGAATCGACCCGAGGCGGCTGTACGCTTGACACTCGATGAGACACGGAAAATTGTCGGACGATGAATGGCAGAACTCATTTGCGATCGTTCGCACTGCTTTTGTTGCTGACGGTTTTGTCTTTCGTTTTGCAGGGTTGCTCCACACCTGAAGAGCGTATCGACAAGCAAACCGCGCAAGCACAGGCGCTTATGGATGCCGACCAGCCAGACGCCGCGGTCGCTCTGCTTGAGGAACTGCGGGCTGAATGGCCGGAGAATCCGGACATTGTCGAGTTTCTCGCATTTGCCCATGCGCGCAACAATAATCCTTCAGCTTCGGCCGATGCTTTCGTGGCAGCCTCGCGACTCGATCCGTCGCGCAGCGAGCTTCTCCTCTACGCCGCGCAAGCGCGGGAGCAAACCGGCGAACTCGCTCAAGCCGCCGAGCATTACCGCCTCTACATCACCGAACATTTCGATGATAGCAGTGCATGGCGGACCCTTGCTCAGCTCGAAAGCCGCCGGGGCAATCATCAAGACGCGATCGACGCATTTTTAAACGTTTACCGGATCGATCCTTCCGGTGACACAGCCGTCGCTCTCGGAAATCTTTTTCTCGAAACTCAAAATACGATTCAAGCCTATCACTGGTTCGACACCGCACGCGGAAAGCACCAGAAGGAAGCGGGCGCTGGCGCCCTTCTCGGTCTCCTGCAAATCGCCATGGAAGAGGAAAACTGGGAACGGGCCGAAGAATTGACCCGTTTGCTCGATGCCGAGCACGAAGGTGAGCTCGACGCGAGCGAACTTTCGATGGTCCGCGGCGAACTCGAACGATGGAAAGAGGAAATCGCTGAACGAAAACGGATCGAGGAAGAACAGATCGCGCTAGCTGAGAGGCTCGAAGCCGAAAGAAAGAAACGGGCCGAAGAGGAGGAGCGTCTCGCTCTTGAAGAGGCCAAAGCTCGCGAAGAAGCTGAAAAAGCTAAACGGCTCGCAGAAGAAGAAGCCGAAGCGAATCCGCCGGTTCCAGAGGAAACCGAGGAGATAATTGAAGAACCGATCCGCGATCCTTATCAGGAACTACTCGCGGAAGCGGCGAACTTTGAAAAGAACGGCCGTTTTGGCTCCGCAGCCCGCACTTATTGGCGCGCGCTCAGCTACGACGATTCGGACGCACTCGTTTGGTTCGATCTTTCGCATGCACTTTACCGCGCGGAAACTTGGAACGATGCCGAACTCACTGCTTTGGAGGCACTTCGTCGCGATCCGGATAACGAGCGTTACCATCTTCATTACCTGAATGTGATCCGCCGGACCCATCCGGTTCGTTCCTATCTTCGCGAACTGGAACGGGTGCATGAAAAATTTCCCCGAAATCCGCAAGTCGTTTTGGCATTGGCCGAAACCTACGCGCACAGCCAGCACTCCCATCCGATCGCCGTCCGCTACTACCAGCTCTTTCTCCGCCTGGCACCCGAGGATTCCCGCCGGGCCGAAGTCGAGCAGGCGATCCGAAAGCTGAGTCAGCTTTAGAAAACCGGAAGTCGGCGGAACCGCATTTTATTCCAGCCCTTTACCCGGCTGCGGTTTTATTCCATTCTTTCTCTTCTTTTCTACAGATGGCGTTAATTAAAAGAAGTTCGATCGAAGATGTGAAGGCGCGGGTGAGTCTCTACGATGTCGTTTCACCGACCGTTGCCCTGCGCAAAGTCGGCTCTGAATGGAGAGGATTGAGTCCATTTAACGAAGAAAAAACGCCCTCTTTCTACATTTCGCCCGACAAAGGACTCTACAAATGCTTCAGCAGCGGCAAAGCCGGCGACATTTTCACATTCGTCATGGAAACCGAACGGCTCAACTTCACCGAAGCCGTCGAAACAATCGCCGAACGTTTCGGAATCAAAATCGAATATGAGGAAGGATCAGGCCCGCGCGAATCGCGTTCTCTTCGCCAAGAGCTCTATCTGATCCACGAAATCGCGACCGATTATTTTCACGAAGCTCTTTTCGCGGCCAACGACGCGGCCAAAGAAACCCGGCGTTACTGGGAGGAAAACCGGGCCTTCCCGATCGAATTGGCAAAAGAATTTAAAATTGGCCTGGCACCTCTCGACGGCCGGGAACTGATCGACCGCTGTCTCAAACAAAAAGTCTCGCTCGAAGCTCTGAAAAACGCCGGGCTTTTTTACCAGCGCGGCTCCCATCTTTCACCGACCGCCCTGTGGCCCCGTTTTCGCGGACGGCTGATGATCCCGATCCGCGACCACCAAGGGCGGGTCGTCGCTTTCACCGCCCGCCAACTGGAAATCACTCCCGCAGACGATCCGGCCCGCGATGCGAAATATATCAATTCGCCCGAAACTCCCCTTTTTAACAAAAGCGCCCTGCTCTTCGGACTCGACCGGGCGCGCATGGAGGCAAGCGACGAAAACCCCTTTCTTCTGGTCGAAGGACAACTCGACGTCCTCCGCTGCTGGCAAAAGGGCCTGACAACCGCCGTCGCACCTCAGGGAACCGCGATCACGGAACAGCAACTCCACCTACTCCGGCGCTACTCCTCTCGGATCGACTGCCTTCTTGACGGAGATGCCGCCGGTGAGCGCGCGGCCCTTCGGATTCTTCCGATGGCGCTCAAAATCGGACTCGAGATCCGCTTTCTCGTCCTGCCAAAAGGCCAGGATCCCGACAATTTGCTGGCAAAAGGCACCCGCGAAGAATGGGACCAAATCGCGACAAATCCGGTCTCCGCCATGAAATTCGCCGCTTCTCTGATTCTGCCCAATCCGCGAAAAGCTACGCCCCAACAAAAAGCACAGGCCGCAGCGACTTTTTTCGAAATCATCGCTGCCGCAGGTTCCGAAGTCGCCCAATTCGATTATCTGGATGAGGCGGCACATTTGCTGCAGCTCGATCGGACCGGTGCCCGCAACGATTTCATTAAATACAAAGCAACCAAAGCTAAGCGCCGGGCGCCGATCGTCGCAAAGGAGATCTCGAAAGATTCCGAAGATGGAAAGATGCTGACCACGGCGGAAGAAAGCCTTCTGCTTCTGTGCCTTCATTATCCGGAACTCGGCAAACCGCTCGCGGAAAGAATCGACCCCGCTTGGCTGGAAACCGACTCCCTCGCCGGCCGGTTACTCAACCTGACTTTGGCGGAATTCGAGCACGATATGTGGGAAGGGCCAGAAACCTTGGAACAAATGCTCGAAACAAAGGACGAAAGGGATTTCCTCCATTCGCTCACATTTGAGACACCTGACCTTGACAATCCGACTACAATCGCAAATGAAGCGCTTCAATATCTTTACAAAAACGCGATAATCAGTATAATACGTAGAATTGAAGTTGAAATTGCCGGCATGACGGAGACTTTAGACGCTGCTGTAATTTCCTTACAACGCAAACGCAGCAAATACCGCAGAATGCTCCTGCAACCGCCACAACTTTAGAGATTGCCCCGGAATACCTTCTTTATTTCATCACCATGGCTCGTAAGAAAACGAAAAAAGAAACGCAAGCAGAAGTTGATACCAGCACCACCGATCCGGTGCAGGTCGCGATCAACGAGAAGATCCGACTACTGATTCGACTCTCGAAGGAACAGGGGTACCTGACCTTCAGCGACATCAACGACACTCTTCCCGAAAATGTCGACTCTCCGGAAGAGATCGAGAACGTTATCGCCATTCTCGAAAATCTCGAAATCGAAATCCTCGATCCGGACGAAGTCGAAACTTTCAAAGCTCGTCAGGATGAAACCGAGGAGGAAGAGGTAAAAGCTTCCCAATACGATATCCTCGATGACCCGGTGCGGATGTATCTCAAGCAAATGGGACAGGTCCCTTTGCTCACGCGCGAAGAGGAAGTCGAGATCTCGAAACGAATCGAGAAAGCCGAGGCACAGGCTCACGAGGCACTTTTCTCCATCGGCATCACCGGCACCTTTCATTGCGAGCTGGCCCGGAAGCTGATCAATCGCGAAGAACGGTTCGACCGCGTCGTCTTCGACAAAAAAGTCGAAAGCCGGGAAGCCTATTTTGAAGAACTGCCGAAGCTCCTTCAAAATGCAGAACGCTCGGAAGCAAACGCACAGCGAGCCTGGAGCGATTATCTGGCGGCCGAAGATGCCGATGAAAAACGCCGCGCCCTTACCCGTTTCCGCCGCCACGACACCCTTCTGAGGAAAACGTTTCCCGAATTCTGCTTCCAACTGAAAGTCTTTGAAGAATTTATCGAAGATCTGGAACCGGTCCTCAGCGAAATCAAACGGATCCTCACCAACATCGAAAACGCGAAGAATCCGCGCACAAAAAAGGATAGCCTGATCGATGTTAAGCCGTTGAAGGCCCGTCTTCTCGAAATCAAAGAGGAATACCGGATCAATCCGCAAAAACTCGTCGAAGTGCTCGCCGAAGTTCGCAAAAGACTCCGCGAAGCCCATCAGGCAAAAACCGAAATGGTCGAAGCCAATCTTCGCCTCGTCATCAGTATTGCGAAAAAATATACGAATCGCGGCCTCTCCTTCCTCGACCTGATTCAGGAAGGAAATATGGGACTGATGAAAGCGGTCGAAAAATTCGAATACCGCCGCGGCTACAAATTCTCGACTTATGCAACCTGGTGGATTCGCCAGGCGATCACCCGCTCCATCGCAGACCAGGCGCGGACGATCCGTATCCCGGTTCACATGATCGAGACACTCAACAAGGTGATGCAGGTCCAAAAACAGCTTCTTCAGGAACTCGGTCACGAGCCGAGCCCGGACGAAGTTGCCGAGGAAATGCAGCTGCCGGTCGATCGCGTCCAGCAGATCATGAAAATGGCCCAGCAACCGATCAGCTTGCAAAGCCCGGTCGGCGATGGCGACGATACCAGTTTTGGCGATTTCATCGAAGACAAAGGTGCCGAGAATCCTTACGACATGACCGCTTTCAGCCTTCTGCGCGAAAAAATCATGGACGTTCTCGACAGCCTCACCGAACGGGAGCGCCGCGTTCTTTCGCTCCGATTCGGACTCGTCGATGGCTACAGCCGCACCCTCGAAGAAGTCGGTAAACAGTTCAAGGTCACCCGCGAACGTATCCGTCAAATCGAGGCAAAAGCCCTCCGGAAAATGCGTCACCCGACGCGGATCCGGCAGCTTCACGGTTTCTTCGATGCCGATCAGGTCGATACTTCCCTGAGCGCATTGAAACGGGTTTTCAAAAACTAAAACCTAACAACCTTTTCTTTTGCGGCCCTGCGGTTTTTGCCCAGGGCCGTTTTTCTGTACGCAGTCCAGCCGATCTTTCAAATTCCCCTCCAATTCCTTTGACCCATCTCGCCTTTTAGCTCCTTCTATAAATTTTATGAGTGAAAAGACCCTCTTCACAAAAATCATCGATCGCGAAATCCCTGCAACCATTGTCCACGAAGACGACCTCTGCATCGCGATTGAGGACATCAACCCACAGGCGCCGACCCACCTACTTGTTATTCCAAAAAAAGTGATCCGACGCGTTGGTGAAGCCGATCCGGAAGACCAAGCCCTCCTCGGACATCTCCTTTTGGTCGCCGGCGATGTCGCCCGAAAGACCGGTGCCGACAAAGGTTTCCGCCTCGTGATCAACCACGGAAAAGCTGGCGGCGAATCCGTTCCGCACCTCCACATCCACGTCCTGGCCGGTCGAAACATGAATTGGCCTCCCGGTTAAAAAACCGAAAGACCCTGTCGGCGCATGGCTCCCTTTTTGCTTGAATGCTTTTCAGCAGATGGCTAAACCCAAATCCTTATCCTATGATCTTTCCCCTTTCCCGAAGAACCGTCACTATCCGCAAATTGGCTGATCACACCAAGCCGCTGCACAAAAGGAAAGACGCATGAACCTCCCATTAATGCTCGCCGATACGACTACCCTTTCCGGTAATTTTACCTATATCGACTGGCTCGTGATTCTCGCCTATCTGGTGATCACGACGATCCTCGGAAAAGTCCTCGCGGGAAAGCAGCAAAACATCAAAGACTTTTTCCTCGCAGGAAGAAAACTCCCCTGGTACGCAGTCGCCGGATCGAGTATCGCGACGGAGCTCAGCGCTGTTACTTTCGTCAGTGTTCCCTTTATCGTATTCAAGCCGGGTGGAAACTTCACCTATCTTCAACTCGGACTCATCGGAGGACTTCTCGCTCGAATCATTGTGGCGCAGGTATTGATCCCCGCCTACTACAAGCTCGAGATTTACAGTCCCTACGACTACATGGGCAACCAGCTCGGCCGAAAAGTCCGCGGCATGACCACCGCTCTTTTCTCGCTCGGCGGCATGCTCGCCCAATCGTCGCGGGTTTACCTGACCGGTATTATTCTCGCTTTGGTTCTTCAGGGACCGCTCGGACATCTTGAAGCGGCCACGGGAATTTCTCTTCTTGTCTGGGCGATCATCATTATCGGTGTGGTTTCGGTCGCCTGGACCTTGATGGGCGGAATCGCAACTGTCATCTGGACCGATGTCATCCTCTTTTTCGTCTTCGTGATCGGAGCGTTGGTGGCACTCGTAACCATCCTTGTAGAGGTCGACGTCGGATTCTTCGCCATAATGAAAGCAGGATGGAGTGAGGGTAAATTCGCCCTTTGGGATTTTGGGTTCAGCCCGACCTTGGAATTCACCGTCTGGACCGCCGCCATAGCCGCGACTTGGGGGAATGTTGGAGCTTACGGAACCGACCAATTGATGGCACAGCGCCTCTTCTGCTGCAAAAATGAGCGCGAAGCAAAAAAGGCGGTCATCGGCTCCTATGCAGGCATTGTGATCACGATCATCGTCTCGCTGGTCGGGGTCGGACTCTGGTATTATTACAGTCAGGTTCCGCTAACTGGAAAAGCGCTTGAGCTTTATGAAGAACGTGGGGATCGGATCTTCCCGATTTTCATCCTGACGGTCGTCCCGACCGGCTTTACCGGACTGATCCTCGCCGGGATTTTTGCCGCGGCGATTTCAAGTCTCGATTCGATTCTGGCCGCCCTTTCGCAAACCAGTATGTCGGCTTTTTATCTGCCGATGCGGGAAAAATTTCTACAGAAAAAAGGGAAACCACAGGCCGCTCACGGAGATCCGTTAAGCGATGACTCCGCGGAAAGTTCGGAAGAAACCAGTTCCGCGGAAGATCGCCGCACCGTTTTTGTTTCCCGTTTGTTTGTCATTTTCTGGGGAACGGTCCTAACTGTGCTGGCGGCCGTTATGCATGTGGCTGCCGATTCCTTCGAACACCTCCTCGGGCTTGCGCTCGGAATGGCCGGATTCGTTTCAGGTGGATTGATGGCCGGATTTTTCCTCGGACTTTTCGCGAAACGCCTCAACATCGACGGCACCGGATTCATGTTTTCGGCCCCGCTCGGCGTGTTGGCGGTGCTCGCCGTGAGTCCGTTCAACGAACATCCGTGGGTGGTCGCCACTTGTGCGATTGGATCCATCATTATCTTCGCATTCTGGATAACTACGCAACGAGACCGGCTACTCTCTCCCGCGACGTTTTATCTAGCCATCGGAATGCTTCTGATCGTCTTTTTGGCTGAAAATGCCTTCTCGATAAGCCTCGATCCGGAAACAGGTGAAGAGATTCGCCAAACGATCGCCTGGCCTTGGTTTGCGCCAATCGGATCGACAGTGACCTTCATTCTCGGCTGGCTCCTGGCCCGTCCTTACCGGCAGCTCGACGAGGAAGGCCTCGAAGTAAAAGTTTCTTCTGAAGCTTCCTGAGCACGAAAATCCGGGACGGAAAACGGCCGGGCCGGCGTCGGTGCTTCTTGAAATGGTGCCCGTCCAAAATCGGGTTGCTGCTTTTTAATAAAGCAGATAAGGCTCGCGGCGCTTTTTGAATTCCTCGATATCGTCCTTCCAGGAAGCGATGATTTCGTCCGGACCGATCTCATCGCGAAGCATTTGTGCCAATCTTTTCGTTCCCGCAAGATTGGCTAAAAACCCTTCCCGCAAAACGATCTCCCCTTCCGGTGCCTGTTTCATAAATGCAGTCAAAAGGTGAATCCCCGTAGCGACCGGCTGAACCTCTTTGGAATCGGTAATAAAAATGCGAACTCCGTGAGTCCTGGTATCCTGATGTTTCGGACGGGCCGCCATCTTTGGAATTTCCTTTGGAACAAAGGTTGTTTGCTCGAAACGAAGCCCCGAAAGACCCGCTTCATTCAGCTCACCCACAAACTTTTCCGAATCGATCCACGGCGCACCGATAACCCGAAATGGTTCGTAAGTTCCGCGACCTTCACTGCCCGATGTTCCCTCAAAAAAACAGGTGCCCGGATAAATCGCAGCGGTTTCAAAATCGGGTAGATTTGGACTCGGCGGGTTCCAGTTTCGATCGAGATCATCCCAACGTATATTCCGTTCCCATCCACCGAGTTCAACAATACGCAGATCGAGTTCTTCGACCCCATCGATCATTTTTTCGCCCTGAATCATCCGCGCAAGTTCGCCGACTGTCAGCCCGTGGACAATCGGGATCGGATAGAGGCCGACAAACGATTTCACCTCTTCTTCAAGCACGAATCCTTCGACCAATTCTCCTCCGAGCGGATTGGGCCGATCAAGCACCATAAACGGAATTCCTTTCTCCGCGGCGGCCTGCATCCCATATCCCATTGTGGAAATATATGTATAAAAACGGGCACCGACATCCTGGATGTCGAAAAGCAGAATATCGACGTTTTCCAACATTTCCTGTGTCGGCTTCTTCAACGGACCGTACAAACTGTAAACTGGCGTCTGCGTCTGCGGATCAACCGCATCATCAACTTTTGCGCCCGCGGGCGCGTCACCCCGGATTCCGTGTTCCGGACCGAAAAGAGCGGTGAGCTTCGGACCTTTTGCTTCGTGAATCGCATCGGCCAAATGACGATCGCCGACCGTTGCAGTATGATTCGTAATAAGACCAACCCGCATCGTCCCCAGCGTGCGAAATTCCTCAGCAGCGAGTTTTTCGGCGCCGGTTTCAACAGCATCTGCAGAAAAGGAAGCGGTAACAGAAAGAAGAGAAGCCATAATGAAAAGGGGACGTTTGATCATCATTTAACCAGAAGGAATTAGTCAATCGACCTTCCTCACTCAAGATCGAAATAAGATGGGTAAAATTAAACTTCCTCAAAGCAACGGCGACGCGAGCCGTGCGAGGGAATCGCGGAACCGCAGGAACGGATTTCGCTCCCGATATTTTGCCAACGTAAATTCCTCACACTGCTCCAGATCGCGCTCGAAGGTCCGCCTCAACTGACTCGCCAGCCGTTCGTCATAAAGGACGGCGTTCAGTTCGTAATTGATACTGAAACTTCTAATATCGATATTCGCCGATCCGACCGAGCAGATATTCGAATCGATCGTAATAGTCTTTGCGTGGAGGAAACCTCCTTTATACAAATACACCCGCACTCCAGCGGAAACCACATCAGCCGCATACGTGCTCGCCGCCCAAATCGGCAACTGGTTTTTCGGTTCGCGGTCGGCAATCATCACTTTGACATCGACCCCGGAGAGCGCCGCGGTTTTCAATGCCTCCGAAATGCTTCCATCGAGGATAAAATACGGAGACTGCACGAGCACCTCCCGCCGTGCGCTGACGATCATCATCGAATAAAGCTGCCGGATCGCCGCCCATTGCGAATCGGGCCCCGAGGTCAAAATCTGCACCGGAATATCGCCCTCCTCCGGCTCGATCGACTCCTCCGGAAGGTAACGCGCCGAGAAAAGATTCTCTCGCACGGCGTTGTACCATTCCACCAGGAAAACCGTCTGCAACATAGCCACACTTTGTCCAACCAAACGGACCTGGGTATCGCGCCAATTCTCCGCAAGGTGCTCCTCCCCGATATTCATTCCTCCTGTATACCCGATTCTCCCGTCGATCACCGTGATCTTCCGATGATTTCGGTAACTGATCGTGTGCAGTTCGTAGACGGGCGAAGTCGAAGCGACAGAAATCCCCGCGGCCCGCAGCGACCGAAAATATCGCCAGCGAAAAGGTAACATCGACCCGATCGGATCGAAAAGGACGCGGACCTCGACGCCCTCTGCGGCTTTCGAAGCAAGAATTTCCCGAAACTCATCCGTAAACGAATCGTCGCGCCAGATGTAATATTGCAAATGAATCGAACTCTCCGCCGCCCGGATGTCCTCGATCATACGCGTGTAAAACTCGTCGGCTCCCTGAAGAATTTCCGCGCGATTGCGTACCGTGAGAGCGGAGTTAGAATTTCGCCGCGCCAACCTCATCAATTTCCGATGCGTGCCACTTTGCTCTTCCAGACTTTTGAGCAATCCTTCCTGTCCGGCGACGATCGGTGCCAGAATCGTCTGCACACTCGATCCGAGATCCTGCTTCAAAAATCGGCGCCGTTTGCTAAATGCCTTCCAGTCGCGACCAAAGAAAATATAAGCCACAACTCCCGCGACCGGAGCCACAAAGAATGCCAGCAACCACGCCAATGTCGCCTGAGGACGTCCATTACCGGCGATAACGAAGACCGCCGCGGCGACCATGTAAAAAATAAACAGCAGAAGCTCCGTTTCCACGGCAGCCAATGTAAA
>DATGSL010000377.1:0-3660 GCA_035302665.1 Opitutales bacterium
CCATTCGCCGGGCCGAGGCGTCGCTTGACCGGATCGAATATATTTTGCATGAGGAGGATTCCGTTCCCGATCCGATAAATCCGGTTCCATTTCCGCGGCCAAAAGGTGAAATTGTTTTTGAAAATGTTCATTTCTCCTACACCGACGCAGCGGTTTTGCGCGATATCAACATCACGATCGAAGCGGGAAAGACTGTGGCACTTGTCGGTCCGAGCGGGGCGGGCAAATCGACCTTTGCCAATTTGATTCCCCGCTTTTACGACACTGTTTCGGGTGTTGTGAAAATTGACGGGATCGATGTGAGCACGGTTTCCAAATACGATTTGCGCGACCAAATCGCCTTTGTCTCGCAGGAAGCGATTTTGTTTGCCGATACGATTTTGAACAATATCCGGATCGGCCGTCCCGGCGCGAGCGACGAGGAAGTTGTGGCTGCTGCGAAAATGGCAAATGCGCATGAATTTATCGAAAGTTTTCCGGACAAATATGAAAGCATCGTCGGTGAACGGGGAGCTTCTCTTTCGGGTGGACAGCGGCAGCGAATCTCGATCGCGCGGGCATTTCTCAAAAATGCGCCGATTATTATTCTCGATGAGCCGACTTCCGCGCTCGATTCAAGAAGCGAGGAACAATTGCAGGTAGCGATGGAAAAACTGTCGCAAGGACGGACGGTTTTGATCATCGCGCATCGCTTCAGCACGATTCAGCACGCAAATACGATTCTACTCTTCGACGAAGGAGAGATTGTCGCTTCCGGAACGCATCAGGAAATTTACGAAAAAAGCGGAATCTACCGGGAGCTTTACGATAAACAGACGATGCAGCAGGCTTGAGAATGCAGTGCTTTTTTGAGAAAAAAGCTGCTCCTTCGTTCGACTGATTTCGTAATCGATCATGATCGTTCTCGTTCATTTTTTCGGCAGGCTCTTTGCCTTTTTGCCGGAGTTCCTTGTTCACGCGACCGCGGTTCTTGTCGCCGATCTCTACTGGTTTTTTGCGCGGAGCCGTCGCCGCTTGGTCCTGGCAAATCTTCATCACGCGTTTCCCGAAAAGGATCACGATTGGCTTAAAAAAATCGGACGGAAGAGCGTTCGCGAAACGATCGAGTTCGGTATTCTTGCGATCGCTTTGCCCTTTTTTAACGAACGCCGATTGCGAAAAGTTTTTTCCGTTTCTCCGAAGGCCGCGGCGCTTCTTCAGACGGAAATTTCGGCCGATCGGCCCGCGGTTTTGCTCGGACCGCATCTCGGACCGCAGGAGGGACACGCCCTTTTACCGTTCTTTTTTCCGGAAATTACCGGCTTAGGAGTGATCTTTCGGCCGCTCGATAATGAGAAGGTCGATCGATGGATTCGCGAAGCGCGCGGGCGGTTCGGAGTCGAGCTTTTTTCGAGGAAGGAAGGATTGCAAAATGCGATCCGGTTTTTGCGGCAAAATAAGTGGCTCGGAATCTTTTTCGATCAAAACGCTAGGGAAAATGGAGCGTTGATCACCTTTTTTGACCGTGTCGCTTCGGCGACGGAATTACCGGCTATGCTCGCCGCGCGCTTCGATGCCAATGTCCTGTTATTTTACACCGCGCGCAGAGGTTTTTGGCGGATTGAGATTTGCGGGAATGAAGGGCCGACGGAGAAGAGTCGCGAAACGTTGACGATCGAGATCAATCTCTGGCTCGAAAAACTTCTTCAGAGCGATGAGTCGCTGATTCCGAGTTGGTTGTGGCTTCACAATCGCTGGCGACATCAAGGAAGGCCCACTTTTTCCCTTCGCGAAAAAAAGAACCTTCTCGAAGTTCAAAATAAATTTCTCGGCCGGAGTTCCACGCCTCGAAAGGAGCCGTTTTTCATCCATCTTCCCGAAAATCTGAGCGAAGTTGTCTTCCTGCTCCCGTTGCTGCGAACGCTTCGCCAATCGCGGCCCGATATCGCGATCACGTTGATCGGAAAGGACGATTTTTTGCCACTTTTGACCGAATGGGAGCTTTGTGAAGAAGCGGTGGCGCTGCCGTCGAATCATTCCGCGGAACGGAGGCGGTTTAGGAAAAAAATGTATCGCCGCTATCCGACCGTTCATCTTGTTTTCAGCAAATGTCCACAAGCCGATCGCGATGCTCGCGCCATCGGGGCGCCCCATCGGTATGGAATTGAAATACCGGGCGAGGAGCGCCGGGATTTGACCCGTTGTTGGAATCCGCCAAAGGAATTAATTGAACCGGAAATCCATCCCTTCGAATTGCTTGAAGCGTTTTTTCGCCATCATGATCTCAATGGGGAAATCGATCGCACTCCGTTCGGCAGTACCCGAAAAACCGATGGAGAATCGAAGGTAATCGGGGTTCTTTGGGACGCTTCGGAGGCGAATGGAAGTGAGCAACGGGAAGGCTGGCGTGAGCTCGTTGCGAAACTTGTTGAAGGCCGTTCTGCGGAATCGGTTCGGATTCTCCAGGTAGGTGGAGATGAATTTCGAAATGATTGGCCGGCCGATTTTCTTGCTGTGGAAAGCTTGTCTCAGCTCCGGGACGAGCTTGTAAAATGCGACGTCGTGATCGGTCGACTTTCCGGAGAAATTCATTTGGCCAATGCACTCGGCATCCGAACGATCGCGCTGGCTTCTTCGCGGTCTGACACGCCGGTTTTCGACGCGCCTTTTGAACTTGTTGATGAAGTTGATTTAATTTTGGCAGAAGTAGCCGCCGTCGTCGGTCGGCGGTGAGTCGTTTTCTACGTTTGGACGAACGGCCGCTACCCGAAAGTCGCTTCGAAGGAACCGTCGGCTCGTTTCGCGATTTTTCGCTTCAATTCGAGCATCATCAGAAGAGGCGAAAGCTCATGTGCCGGACGGCTCGTCAGTTCCGTAAGTCGGTCGATTGTAAGAATTTCTCCGTTGGCGAAGTGAGATAAAATTATGTTCTCTTCCTCCGACAGATTCGTCGGCGCCACGCTTTCCTTCCCGGGATCGATCGGCATCGGCATCGGTCGCATGCCTTGAAGATAATTCAATTCTTCCAAAACATCCTCGACGCTTCTGCAAAGAATTGCGCCGTCGCGGATCAATTGATGACAACCGGCACTCGAAGATTGATCGATTCGACCGGGAACCGCAAAGACGAGCCGTCCTTGTTCGCCGGCAAAACGGGCGGTGATCATGCTGCCTCCTTTGGCATCCGATTCGACGACAATGATGCCCTCCGACATGCCAGCGACGATTCGGTTTCGCATCGGAAAGGTCTGGCGATCGGCTCGGCGACCGAACGGAAATTCCGAATAGATCGCACCTTTTTCCGTGAGTTTCCGATAGAGATCGAGGTTTTCAGGCGGATAAATGATGTCGAGTCCGCAGCCGAGGACCGCGACCGTTTTCCCGTCGACGGAGAGAGCTCCTTCGTGCGCCATCGTGTCGATCCCGCGCGCCATCCCCCTGACGACGCAAAATCCCGAGCGACAGAGTTCGGCAGCCAGCTTTTTTGCAACCGATTGCCCGTAGAGAGTGGTTCGCCGACTTCCGACAATCGCAATCGACGGCGTCGTTTCGACAGGATTTCCTTTCCGATAAAGACCGATCGGCGGATCGTAAATTTCTTTCAGGACGGCAGGATATTCAGGATCCTGAGAGGTAACAAAAACCACATCCCTTTTGGCGAGTAGCTTTTCTTCTCTATCG
>DATGSL010000378.1:0-3453 GCA_035302665.1 Opitutales bacterium
GTTGAATTCGATCTTCCGAACGAGCCGGTTGTGAATTACGCAAACGGCAACGGAGTTTTGGAGAGTTCGACCGGACTCGGCGTGCTCGAACATCTGGCATTCGTTCCTGCCGATGGCTCCGGGAAATACGAAATTTATCTCGATGATTTTGAACAGGTTGAGGATAGGGAGATTGTTTTCTCGCTCGGTTCAGGTGCTCCCGCTGGCGCTTCGATCGATCCGGAAACAGGGTTTTTTTCCTGGACGCCTTCACCGGAGCAGGGAGATCAAACGCACGAATTTACGATTTTGGCGACAACAGCGGGACCGCACGGACAGACGGTGGCGGAGACTTTTTTCGTTACGGTTCGTTCCGTTCGGCAAGTTCCTGTCTTGGATGAAATTGCCGACCGCACCGTTCATCCGGGAGAAACGGTCCATTTCACGGCAACTCTTTTCGAACCTGATTCGATACCGGAAAATCTAATTTTCGCGCTCGATTCAACGGCTCCGTCAGGCGCGCAAATCGATCCTGTGACCGGAACCTTTTTCTGGACGAGCGAGTTGAGTCATGTCGGAAAAATTTTCCCGGTGACGATCCGTGCAATCGACGATGGAAATCCGCCGCTCGAAGGAACGGTCGATTTTAATATTCACGTGACCGAGCCGCTGACGATTCGGACGATTTCGGCGAACGAGAATGAAATTTCTCTGATGTGGAACGGGATCGAAGGTGCGATCTATCGCCTGCAAACGACCACAGATCTCGGTCAGCCGTGGGTTGATCTTTCGCTCGATCTTGTAGCAAATGAATCGCCGATGGTCGTAACGATTCCCGTCGAATCGGATCAGCCGAAAAGATTTTTCCGGATCCAGACCATTTCGCGGGAATCGCCGGAGCCTTGATTTCGCCGCCGATGAGGGACCGAGAAAATCGCGACGGCGTTTCTCGTTTATAAAAACAGTTTTACGCCGTTGCGACCGGTTGCGGACGGAAGTTGTATTTTGCGGACTGGATATCGGCGCGGTAGGAGGATCGGACAAGAGGTCCTGATTCGACGACGCCGAAACCGAGTTTGAGGCCGATTTCCTTCCATTCGGCAAATTCTTCCGGAGTTACCCAGCGGTCGACCGGCAGGTGTTTCGGTGTCGGCTGTAGATATTGTCCGAGTGTCAAAATGTTGACGTCGTCTTTGCGCAATTCCTCGAGACTTTCCTGAATTTCCTCTTTTGTTTCGCCGACGCCGAGCATGAGGCTGGTTTTCGTGATAAAATTCCGTTTTTTAGCGTGCCGCAGCATCGCTACGGAGCGCTCCCAGCGGGCTTGAATACGGACTTTTTTCTGAAGTCGTTTTACTGTTTCGACGTTGTGGTTGAAAATGTCTGGCTTCGCGTCGAGGACGATATCGAGCTGATCGGTATTTCCCTGAAAGTCGGGTGTCAAAACCTCAATGGCGGTATAAGGATTGAGGTAACGGATCGCCCGGATGGTCGAAGCCCAGACCGAAGCGCCTCCGTCGGGAAGTTCGTCGCGTGTCACGGAAGTGATGACGCAATGCTTCAGGTTCATTTTGCGAACGGCTTCGGCGACGCGTGCCGGTTCGCCGAGATCGAGCTCGGTCGGGCGGCCGGTTTCGATTGCGCAAAAGCTGCACGAGCGGGTGCAGACATTTCCGAGAATCATGACGGTGGCGGTGCCGCGGGACCAACATTCGCCCATGTTTGGGCACTGTGCACTCTGACAGACGGTGTGCAGTTTGTTCGTATCAACAATTTCCCGAACCTCCTTGTAGGCCGGGCTGTTCGGGAGTTTTGCCCGGAGCCAGTTTGGTTTGCGATTAGTCATCCTTTTTTCGTCTCGGTAAAAAGTTTCCAGAATTCTGTAGTGAGTATGGATTTCACTTCGTCAGGATCAACGGTAAAGCCGAGTTCATTTTTCATCGAAGTGACGGTGCCGTCGGTGATCCCGCACGGAACGATTCCGCTAAAAGGTTCCAAGTCGTTGTTCACGTTGAGGGCAAAGCCGTGCAGGGTGACCCATTTTTTTACCGCCACGCCGATCGCAGCGATTTTCCGGTCGGCGAGCCAAATGCCGGTTTTCCCGGGACGGCGGGCGGCAGCGAGACCGAGTGTGCCGACAGTGTTGATCAAAGTTTGTTCGAGCAAACGAAGGTAGCCGTGAAGATCGCGCCAATGATTCAGGCTGACGATCGGGTAGCCGACGATTTGTCCCGGACCGTGGTAGGTGATGTCGCCACCCCGATTCGTTTCAATGAGCTCGATCTCCTTTTGTTGGAGTTGATCTTCTGTCCAGATCAGATGTTTTTCGGCTCCCGCGCGGGCACCAATTGTAAAAACGGACGGATGTTCGACAAAAATAAGCGCGTCCGGTACCTCGCCGTCCTGACGCAGCCGGAGCCGTTCGTTTTGACGTTGTAAAGCCTCCTCGTAGGAGAGGAGACCCCAATCGATCGTTTCTTCCTGAAGAACTTCCTGAT
Organism: Opitutales bacterium; assembly: GCA_035302665.1. Lineage (GTDB taxonomy): Bacteria > Verrucomicrobiota > Verrucomicrobiia > Opitutales > T3Sed10-336 > DATGSL01. Next base: position 2,478 of record DATGSL010000378.1, read on the forward strand.
TCGTTTTCAAAACATTACTATAACACATACGGCGAGGAAATTGTCAGTGATTTATTGTGAAAAAGGCGGTTTATCAATTTTGCAAATTCTGCGAATTAGGAGTCAAAGAGGATTGTCATCGCCCGGTCCATTTGCACGATGTCGGTTCTATGCAAATGCTTAGCCCGTTCCGTGCCGCTCGCGCCGGCCATTTATCCGTGCTTGCGAGTCTCTTTCTTTTTACATCAACGCTTTCGGTAATTGGCTCGGAGGGAAGTCCGGTCCATGTCGGCCGGGCAGAAAACGGAATCATTGCGACCGTTCATCCGGCTGGAACGGATGCGGCGATTGAAGTTTTTAAAAAAGGAGGCAATGCGATCGATGCGGCTGTTGCGGCCGGTTTGACGCTCGGGGTTGTCGATGGTTCGAATGCCGGGATCGGCGGCGGCTGCTTTATCCTGGTTCGTCGGCCAAATGGAGAAGTTTTTGCAATCGACGGACGTGAAACGGCGCCGGCGGCCGCTCATCCGGATATGTATTTGGTCGACGGAAAAGGCGATACCTCGCTCAGTCAGACCGGGCCGCTCGCTTCCGGTGTTCCGGGTGCGGTGGCCGCCTATGCACTTGCGGTTGAAAGATTTGGAAACTTGCCGTTGAGCGATCATCTCGAGCCAGGCGCGCGGATCGCCGAAGAGGGCTTTATTCTGAGAGAACGAAACGAGCGGGCGATCGCGCGGTTGGCCGATACTTTTCGACGGTTTGAAGGATCGCGGGCAGTTTTCTTCGATGAAAATGGTGAGCCGTTCGAGGCAGGCGATCTGTTTCGTCAGACCGATTTGGCAAAAACCTATCGGGGCATCGCCGAACATGGCACCGATTATTTTTATCGCGGTCCGGTGTCGGAAAAGATCGCTGCCTGGATGGCGGAAAATGGCGGGATCATGACCGAGAAAGATTTCGCCGATTATCGGGCACCTTTTCGCGAGCCGGTGAAATC
>DATGSL010000379.1:0-8213 GCA_035302665.1 Opitutales bacterium
TGCCCTTTGTGGGATGTTTTTCTGTGCGCTTTTGATTTGCGCGACCTTTATCGATTTCGATCACATGATCATTCCGGACCGGTTCACAATTGGCGGAGCGGTTGCCGGTGTCGTTCTTTCAATTCTTGTCCCGGCCCTACACGGCTTTGATTCGGGAGTACTGTTGCTCGATAGCCTTCGTGCCGGTTTGGCATCAATCGTAGGGCTTTTGATCGGATCGGCCGTTGTTCTCTGGATCGCGCTTTTGGCGGAGATTGTTCTGAGGAAGGAGGCGATGGGGTTTGGAGATGTTAAATTTCTGGGTGCGATCGGTGCTTTTACCGGCTGGCAAGGGGCTCTTTTTGCGATTTTTGGCGGAGCTGTGATCGGGACAATCGGCCTGCTTATCGTGGCGATTTTTCGTCCGCTTTTTCGGGTAAAAAAACCGGAGGGGGCGGAAGGTGAGGAGGATATTGCGATCGGCAGCATGATTCCCTTTGGGCCGATGCTGGCGATCGGTGGGCTTCTTTATTTCCTCTTTTTATCGGAATGGGTAGACGATTATTTTGCCAATGCAGCGGTCCTTTTTCAAGGGATGTAAGTGAGTAGGTGATCGGGGTTTCTGCTCGCGGGAATAGCTTTTTATTTCGTTCGAAAAAACAGGGCAGAAAAAAACCCACAGATTTGGTTGTCTGCGGGTTTTTTTAGAAACAGGAAAAACTGTTTGGCTGGTTACTGCGCGACGGCAGCCTTCAGGCCGGCACCAGGCTTGAATCGAACGCTCTTCGAGGCCTTGATTTGGATCCGCTCCTTTGTGCGGGGATTGACACCTTCACGAGCTGCGCGCTCGGTGACGTTGAATGTGCCAAAGCCGATCAGCTGAACGACTTCGTCCGACTGAATTCCAGTTTTAATGCCTTCGAGAACGGCTTCGACCGCGCGTTCTGCAGCAGCTTTCGAAGTGTCCGGGCCGAGGTTTTTTTGCACTTCTGCAACTAATTGAGATTTATTCATTCAATGCTCCTTATTCAGTTCGTTTGCAAAGGTATGGAGCCAAAGGAGGAATAAAAAAGGAGCGAAGGTCAACAAGAATTTTCTGCTGATTCAGCCTTTTTCCCGCTTTGTTGTGCCCTTTCCGGGAACCGGACCGTCGTAAACGACACCTTCCCGACCGGCTACGGTCACCTTCAGGAGGTAGTCGATTGCTTCAAGGCGACTCACAGATCGTTCTGCTGCAAGTTGATCGGCGCGTTTCAGTAGTTGTGAGGCCATGACGGATGCAGCATCTTCCTCCGCTCCGAGCGAGCGGAAGAAGGTTGCAAGCTGTTCGAGATCGGCAGCCATAATTTTACGAATACTTTTCTAATACGCGCACGGAGGTCGGAAGGTTCGGCTCCAGAGAAAAATGCGCATCGGGCTCGCAGACTTCCCGGCGGATGAGAGCGAGACCGATCCGCGGTTCAGGTTCGCTAACGCTGCGGAGGCTGCCGATTTCCTTTTCTCCGTCGTAAAGAGGAGCGGGGAGAGTTTCCGGAGCCGAATCGAGTTCAACTTTTGCGAAAACACGCCGAACTTGGCCCATTGAGCGAATACGCGCCATGACCTCTTGGCCGAGGTAGCAGCCTTTTGTAAACGAGATCGCCGTTTTATCCAATGCGGCCTCTTGCGGAAGGTCGCGGGGACCGGCGTCGCGGGGAATGGAAGGGATTCCGCTCAGAATTCGTTCCCGTTCCAGAACAGATTCGTCAACGATATCGCCGTCCACATCTTTGACGGCAGCGGAGAGCGCCGCGACCGTTTCCTCGCTGTCGGGACCGACGATGACGCATTCGATATTCGTTTGTTTGCTGCGGTTTCCCGGAAAAAAGAATCGGTGGTCGACCTGTAAAAAAGATGCACGATCGGGGCGCTCGAATCCGCAGGCGGTTAAAACATCGTCGACCCGTTCTCCCCATAACGTAATACCGACGCTTTCGGCCGTCAGATCCCGGAGAGAAACATCGTCGGCGATGATGTAAGGCTCCAGTCGTTCGATGATCGTGCTCGCCGGAGAGGAGGCGCTGTAGATGTAGAGTGTTTCCTCGTCCTTTTGGAGAATGAAGCTGTCGGCTAAGACCCGCCCTTTCCGGTCGAGCCAGAGGCCGTAGGTTGCCGGTGCAGGAGCGGGGCTTCTCAAATCGTTGGTGAATTGTCCCTGCAAAAAATCGAAAGCGTCCTCACCGGTCACTTCGATCCAGGCTGCCGGACGGTTGATGTTTAATTTGGTGCTGCTCATGATCCGTGAAGGTAAACCTTACGAAAAGGCCTTGTTGGAAGCAAGAGCAGGAGTCCCGTCGGCACGATCGGATTCCCATTGAAGCTCGACTCGCAGCCGATGTTTTGCATAGTTCGTGGGAGGATTGGTTTACTTGGTTTGCAGGTGGAGTTCTTTTTTTGAAAAAATCTTAAAAGAACATAAAAACACTTGACGGAACCGATAGGAGACTCTACTTTAGAGTCACAATTTTGATTTCCCCCGCTTAGCGGGGGTTTGGGGTAACTAAGAAAGAAAGCAGTGGCGGGTCGTTTAGGGGTAGGCGACCCGCCTTTTCTTTGCCCAAAAAGCTTTACCCTCAGATCGGTAAGACCTATCCTGCTTTCTTTCGTTCATCGTAAAACACTGTGAAAAAAGTTAGCGACATCAACATTCTCGAAACCAGCGCCTTGCCAGCTCCGGTTGAACTCAAACAGGAGATTCGAAAATCGGAGCAGGAAGCCGATTTCGTGAGCCGCAGCCGGACGGAGATCAACCGTATCATTTTTGGAGATGACAAACGGTTTCTTGTCGTGATCGGCCCGTGCTCGATTCACGATATTGAGGCCGGGATGGAGTATGGACGCCGACTAAAAGCTTTGTCTGATGAGGTTCGCGATCGGATTTGCCTCGTGATGCGCGTTTATTTTGAGAAACCGCGGACGACCGTCGGCTGGAAGGGCCTCATTATGGATCCCAAACTCGATGGAACGTGCGACATCGTCAGCGGTCTGAAAACGGCCCGTAAGTTTCTCCGCAGCATTATCGATCTCGAAGTTCCGACGGCCACGGAGTTGCTCGATCCGATCACACCGCAATATATTGCCGATTTAATTTCCTGGTCTGCCATCGGTGCTCGAACGACCGAATCGCAGACGCACCGTCAAATGGCGTCCGGCTTGTCGATGCCGCTCGGTTTTAAAAATGGAACCGACGGAAATGTGACAACCGCAATCAACGCGATCAAGGCTGCCCGCAGCAATCAGACTTTTCTCGGCATCAATCACGAAGGCGCGGCATCGGCTGTGACGACTGCCGGCAATCCACACTGTCATTTGATTTTGCGCGGTGGACGCGCCGGCACCAATTACGATGTTGAGTCGATCCGGGAAACCGAAGAATTGCTTGAAAAAGCCGGTTTGCCGAAAGCGATCATGGTCGATTGCAGTCACGCCAACAGTGGTAAGGATCCGCAAAAACAGCCGGAGGTCGCGGAAGAGGTTTTCAGGCAGATCGAAGCTGGAAATACATCAATTATCGGCTTGATGGTTGAAAGTAATCTCAAAGCTGGAAATCAGCCGTTCCCACAGCCGAAAGAGAACCTGAAATATGGTGTTTCGATTACCGATGGATGCATCGATTGGCCGACGACGGAAAAAATGATCCGTCGCGCGTACGAGATCCTCGGACCCCGTTTTGCATCTGCGTAACGGAAACAGTTTGTTTATGAAAAGCCCAATACGCGTAGCGGTAACGGGAGCAGCCGGGCAGATCGGCTATTCCCTTTTGTTTAGAATTGCTTCAGGCTCGATGTTCGGTGAGGACCAGCCGGTGGAGCTCCACTTGATCGAGATTCCGCCTGCTCTCGGCGCTCTCGAAGGAGTCGTGATGGAGCTGCAGGATGGCGCATTTCCTCTTTTGAAGAAAATCGTGCCGACTGCCGATCTCGACGAAGGTTTTCGTGGTGTGAACTGGGCACTGCTCGTCGGGAGCGCGCCGCGGAAAGCCGGAATGGAGCGAAAAGATTTGCTCAGCATCAACGGTAAGATTTTCACCGGCCAAGGAAAGGCGATCGCGAAAAACGCCGCTTCTGATGCTCGCGTGCTTGTTGTCGGAAATCCGTGCAACACCAATTGTCTGATCGCGATGAAAAACGGAAGCGATCTGCCACCGGAGCGCTGGTTTGCGATGACGCGCCTCGATGAGAACCGCGCGAAAACCCAACTCGCGCTCAAAGCCGGTGTCGACGTTACGGAGGTTTCGAATCTTGCGATTTGGGGAAATCATTCCTCGACGATGTATCCCGATTTCTATAACGCAAAGATCGGTGGCAAGCCGGTTCCGGAGGTCATTCAGGACGAAAATTGGCTGAAGGAAACCTTTATCCCGACGGTTCAACAGCGCGGCGCGGCGATCATCAAAGCTCGCGGAGCGTCGTCGGCTGCATCAGCTGCAAGTTCGGTCGTCGACACGGTTCGTTCGCTTACGCAGCCGACACCCGAAGGGGATTGGTTCAGTGTCGCGGTTCATTCGGACGGAAGTTACGGAGTGGAAAAGGATATTATTACCTCTTTCCCGATCCGCAGCGACGGTAAGAATTGGGAAGTCGTTCAAGATCTTCCGCTCAATGAATTCAGTCGTGAAAAAATCGATGCGACGGTCAATGAGCTGAAAGAAGAAAAATCGCTCGTCAGCGATTTGCTCTGATTTAGAAAAAGGAGCCTCGCAGACTGTTCCTAGATGCGAGGCTCCTATTCAAGACGGCGTTAAAGACCGACAATTTCGTCAGATGTAGCTCGCTTTGTAAGAAGCGGGAATTTCCATCCCGATATCTTCAAGCTTGTCGCTAGGGCGTTCAGCAACAGAATCGCTAATGACATGAATAAAAACCTACCCTTTGTTCTTTCGCTAACCGCCAATGTAATTCTTTTTCTTTTTTGCCTCGTGGGAGTGATTGTCTGGAAAAAAGATCCGGGGTCTGACGAGCCTGTTTCGGAACCGACTATTGTTGCGGATGTGATTGATGAACCGCCGGCGATTCTCCCAGAAGAAGCCGTTGTGCCTGTGCCCGAGGAAGAGCCGGAAATAACGGATTCGTCTCCGTCTCCCTCGTCGGAATCGACTTTGCGTCGCTTCTGGTGGAACTGGAGGAAATGGATTTCAAAATCATTCCGTCCCGATTGCTGCAGAAATTGGATATACGTGTGCTTGAATCCGACGGCAGCCTTTCAGATGAAGTGTTGAGTGTCTTTAGTTTTGGAGAGGAGGAGACTGAGCGGCTGAATCAGCTCCTTGTCGCAGCCGGACATCGTCTTCGCGAACTTGAAATGCAAGAAGTAGCTTTCACGCAGCTCTCCGACGATCAGTTTCATATTCGTATACCACCCATTGCAGCGGACGTTTCGGAAGGATTGAAGGAAGAGTTGCGGCAGGGAGTGAAGCGGGAATTGGGTGATGTCGACGGCTCGGCTCCTCTGGGACTTGATGAATGGATCGCATAATTCGCGATTCTGGAGCGACTTTGGTGAAACAGGTGGCGATTATTTTTTGACGATCGAAGGAAGGGATGATGAAAACGTACTTCGCTTCGAAAAGAAGCATTACAAAAGCGAATATCATCATTTTTCGACAGCTATGGTTGGAGGACCCGAACGGCTGGAGTGGTTCATCGATAATCAGCTCTGGCGTCAGACTTATTTAATAGATTTTCTGCCGGAAGAAGCTCAAAGAAAGATTCGAACATTTACCGAATCTTCAGATTCGGAAGGAGGAACCGTGATTCAGCACTTCAAGGTGTGCAGAGCGACGGCAGGTTTTCCGACCACAAGTTCTTTTACCTGAAAAAAGCCCGAGAGAAAGGGTTCCAGAATCCATAAAGGGGTGAGGCGCAGCGGGGAGATGTTCGATGATAGATGGGCGCTGCTTGACTGAAATCAGTCGCTTTCTTACTTTGTTTGCTATGAAGGTTAAGCTGACGCTCGATGTGGATCGGGATGCCGTGTTGCAGGCGAAACGACTTGCAAAGAAGCGGGGCGTGTCCGTGTCGGCACTATTCGAACAGTGGGCTTCAAGCATGGAGCTACCCGAGTCGCGTCCGCTTATAGGAATGCGCCTTCGGGGACTGTGGAAATCCAAGATTAAACCGGGATCAGATCCGCGTCTGGACTACCTGATGGAGAAGCATCACTCGCGGTGAAGGTATTAATCGATACAAATATCTTGCTCGATGTACTGCTTGATCGGGAGGAATTCGCCGATGAGAGCCAAGTAATTCTGGATTGGTGCGAGGCGCATCCTGATAACGGCTGGATCGCTTGGCACACACTCGCAAATCTTTATTATATCGGAGTCAGAATAGCTGGAAAAGAGAATGCGGAGCGTTTTGTAGACGAGGTGCTGGAGGTTTTTGAAATTTGTGCGGCCGATACGCTGGCCGCTAAAAGCGCTCGGTCCATGCCGATAGGTGATTTTGAGGATGCCCTTCAAGTTGCCGCGGCACAGAAGGCTCAGTTGGATGCTATAATCACGCGAAATAAAAAGGATTTTCGAGGTTCGGTGGTTCCGGCTCTGCTCCCAAAGGAGTTTCTGGAGTCACAAAACCTCGGGCCATGACTCTAGCCAAGTTGGCTATCGGCGTTTGTTTTAGCCCGTTGAGTCGGCGCTTCTTGTAGCGATGGAGCCACGCCTTCATCGATTCTGGCTAGCTGGCGATCATCGAATCTGCGGCTAATCGTTTCCGCTTTGGAGTCTGAATCGGGCAATCGGGCATCATCAGCCCAATTCCGGCTGCTTCCTCCGTCCCGCCTCTCCGACTGAACCTTGCACGAGCCTGTGTAGGTTTTCCGGAAGGCTTTGAAAGTTTTTCCCCCTGCTTGCGACGGTCTCAGGGGGGCTTCCCGAAGAATGAAGCGGGCTGCACATCGATTCCCGGTGGCTGTGCAAGACTTACGCAGTCCTTGTCGCCGATTCTGGGTGGCTGTGAAGGTTTCACGCAAGGATGCACAAATGTTCCGGCAAGGCGTTTAACTTGTGCACATGTCTGTGCAAGATGTCCCGGAGGCTGCAGACGTTTACCGCAAGGTTTCGACTTTCTTCCACCGGAATGTGGAAACCTTCGACAGCCGTGTGTAAAACTCCAACAGCCGTTCGCGAAGCTCCTGCAGCCTCTCGCGAAAGTGCAACAACCAGTCGGGAAACTCCTGCAGCCATGTGCGAAAGTGCTGCAACCGTTCGCGAAACTCCTACAGCGGGGCGCGAAGGTTCCGCACGTTTGTGCGGAATCTCTGTCTCGATGTTTTTCCCTCTCAAAGCGAACCGGCGTTCTTTTTATGCCTGCGGGAAAGGATGATCCGCCTGTCCCACATCAGCGAGGCCGTGAGTTTCCCAAGTTCCGAAAGCGGTTAAACAAGTTTTTGATAATATTGTGCGAGGGCCGATAAAACCGTGGCGGCGCGCTTGAGCGGCCTTCTATTTTCGCTCCGGCTCGCTGTCGACTCTCATCGTGAAATACGAAGATCGGCCGGAGGGCGGGCGGTCGTTGGGATCAAACCGTTTCTTGCAGAAGAAGTGAGGAGGTTTCGATAGCCTGTCTCTGTATCACTCTTTTGCAGCGGTTTCGTCGATGCTCCATGAATTGATCCAGCTGGTGGCGGTTTCTTCGCTCATGGTGCCGGGGAGTTGAAGATTTCGGGTTTCCATGCGGCCGCCAACCCCGATGATTGCGTGGTATTCGCCGCCGAGGAGGATTCCGAAAAATTCTCCGGCATGGTTCTCCGTTACCTCCGCAAGGATCTGACTGCCGGTCTCGGATAATTCGAGTTGAAGGCCGATGAAAGGCGTTCGGTTGATCCGGGCGCCGACGATATGGCTTCCGTCTAGAAAAGGCGGCATCTGAAAATGAAAAATGGCAGCATTGGGATCGTCGCCTGCAGCGAATTCGATCGTGTTTTCGTCAGCTTCATTGAGGGCAAGAGTGATCGCCAGGTCTTCCGGTTGCAGGCGAACCGGTTTAAAAATAACCGGTTCAGCAGCCTGCTTTTTTTCGTAATCCCAAAGTCTTTGTTGAAAGGCAGCCACTTCGGGTAACAGTTCGTTTAAATCAGCCTGAGTGATGTTTGCGCTCAATAGCGGACCGAGAGATTGCCTCACAACCGGATAAATCCGGCTCCCATCGGGTTGTTCGATAAATGGAAGGTCTTCAACCAGATCGTTTTCTTCGTCG
>DATGSL010000380.1:0-3329 GCA_035302665.1 Opitutales bacterium
AGGATTCGGGATATGGACGCGAACTCGGATCGTTTGGAATTCGCGAATTTGTCAACATCAAGACCGTTTGCGTCGGATGAGTTTGAGGAAATTTCCGCGGTTCGTTCTTTTGCTGACTCCATTTGCCCGGCTGGCCTTCGGCGAATAGGTTTTGTTTAGGGAAACTTCAGGTGAAAATGATCGTTATTGAAAATCCATTGCCGTCGCCTTATCTGCCGCATGCGTGTGGATTGATGCATTTGCCGCGCGTGCTGGAGAAAATCCGGCGTCACTGGGCGGACGAGCTGAGTGATTATTATGCAAAAACCCTCGGGCGCGGCTTTGACGATCTGCTCTGTCAGCACTTGGAGATTCCGTATGAAACATTGATGGAGGCCGTCTATCGGAATCCGAGCGGCCCGGAGCTCGACCGGGAACTTTTGGCAGTTTTTCCTGCCGATCTTCGGGTTCATGTTTGGAATCGGAAATTGATGCAGCGTGGTCTGGAAGGTTACGCAAAAGAGCGCGTCGAAATTCGGAAAAGGGAACTTCAGCTGACCGATCGCGACGATATTTTGACGATGTGCGATCTGCTTGAAGTTGTCGAAGGACGGCTGCCGTAAAAAATAACAACCAAGCCAATCAGCCTTATGAAAACTGAACTTTTGAATCAAACAGCCCGCGAGATGGTCGCTCCCGGAAAAGGGATTTTGGCTGCGGATGAGAGCAATGGCACGATTGCCCGACGGCTGAAGAGTGTTGGTGTGGAATCGACGGAGGAAAACCGTCGGATTTATCGCCAATTGCTTCTGACAACCGCTGGACTTGAAAAATACATCAGCGGCGTGATTTTATTTGACGAAACGATCCGGCAAAAAGCCGACAATGGCGTTCCCTTTCCGGAGGTTTTGAAAGAAAAGGGAATTTTGCCCGGGATTAAAGTCGATCGGGGAGCGAAACCATTTGCGCTTCATCCGGGAGAAAAACTTACGGAAGGTCTCGACGGTTTGCGCGATCGCTTGGTCGAGTATCGTGAGCTCGGAGCGCGATTTGCGAAGTGGAGGGGCGTTTTTGCGATTGAAGGGAAAACGATTCCGAGTCGCGCCTGTCTGGAGGCGAATGCCCATGCGTTGGCTGCGTATGCTGCGCTTTGTCAGGAAGAGGAACTCGTTCCGATTGTGGAGCCGGAGGCTTTGATGGATGGCGACAACGATATCGATCGGTGCGAAGAGGTGACGGAGAAAATGTTGACCATTGTTTTCGAGCAGCTCCGGAATTATGGGGTTTCGTTTGAAGGAATGATTCTGAAACCGAATATGGTTATTGCCGGAATGAAATCGACCCTTCAGGCCGGAGTTGACGCGGTTGCGGAGGCGACGATTCGGTGTTTGCGGCGGACTGTTCCGGCGGCTGTTCCCGGGATCGTTTTTTTATCGGGCGGACAGGATGCGGAATTGGCGACGATTCATTTGAATGAAATGAACCGGCGAAACGGGCATCCGTGGGAATTGAGTTTTTCCTATGGTCGGGCATTACAAGCACCTTCGTTGAAGGCCTGGAGCGGTGATTCCGAAAATATCGAACGGGCTCAGGAATTGCTTTTTCACCGCGCGAAATGCAATGGAGAAGCTCGTGCGGGACGTTATTCGGAGGAGCTCGAAAAAGAAGCTGCTTGAGTAACGATCGTTTCCTTTCCAGGGATCACTCTGCCGGAGTTGGGATTCGGCAGAGTGATGAAACGAAACGACTGGATTTTATTTGCGGCGATCTTGATTTTGCCCGGCTGGAAACTCTGGGAGATCAGCCGGATGTTTGAACCGCAACTTGTTTTCGGAGGAGTTGCGGCGATTGGGCTGGCCGCATTTGCATCTTTTGGTTGGGACAAGCGGAGGGCGCGGCGTGGAAAGAGACGTATTCCGGAAAGCACGCTTCATATGCTCGAACTTTTCGGAGGCTGGCCCGGTTCCTATCTTGGACAACGGATTTTTCGGCATAAAACGTTGAAACAAAGTTATCAGGTTTATTTCTGGCTCATCGTTTTTCTCTATCAAGCGGTCTCTGCTTACCTGCTTTTTGGAAGGTGAGAAATTCCTCCGGTGCTGCTCGGGTTGGCTGTCGCACCGGGGCAATTTTTCGCGATAGGCTCGGACGAACGATTTTTTGAAGGAGTGGAGACGATGGAAGGAAAACGGGCATTTATTCTCGGGATCAGCGGGATCATCGGACAAAATCTGGCGTTGGAATTGAAAAAGCGCGGTTGGGAGGTTTCGGGAGCCGCACGATTTTCGGATCCTGATAAACGGGAGGTTTTTCGACAAAATGACATTGAGACGGCGGTTTTTGATGTTACGCGGGATGATCCGGCCGATTTGCCGCCGGCGGATGTTGTGTTTCTTGAGATTTGGGATCCGACGAGACCCGATTTGATTTGGCCGATCAATTATTTCGGGGTCGGGCGAGTGGTGGAGAGATATGCGGGAGAGGCAGATTTCGTGAATGGTTGCACGATCAATGTTTATGGAGCGACGGCGGAGCAGCCGGACGAAAGTTTTCCGTGCCGTCCTGATACCGAATACGGACGGAGCCGTTATTCTCAGGAACGCCTGATCGATTATTTTTGCGAACGATCGGGCAGCCGTGGAATTCACATTCGATATGCTCATGCAAATACGGCGGAAAACGGGATTGTGCGGCGGATGGCTGATGCGATTGTTGCGGAAAAATCGCTGGGACCGAATCCGGACGAACGCTTGCAGGTGATCGGTTTAGAGGATTTTGTCCGTGTGACAGCAGAAGCGGTGAACTGGCTTGATCGACCGCCTGCGATCGTAAATTGTTGTCATCCGCGGGTTTGGACAAAACGGGAACTGGCGGAAGCTCTGCACGAACGATTGGGATACGGAAAAGTGATTTTTGATCGGGAAACCGGTGGTTTGGAAGAATCGGTTTATGCTGATTCGAAGCGGATGATCGATTGGTTCGGCGAGCCGCAGGTATCGGTGGAAACGATTCTTCAGCGAGTCGCGGACAGGTTTTGAGGAACTCGATTGCAAAGATGTCGGAATTTCGTGCCGGTTTTTGGCGTGCATTTTGCGTCGAATCGGGTTTAAAGGAGTGAATGTATATTTTTCCGGCAATTGATTTGCGCGGCGGTCGTTGTGTCCGGCTTTTGCAGGGCAGAGCGGATGCGGAAACAGCCTATTTCGACGATCCTGGCGAAGCGGCCAAGCTCTGGAAGCAAGGCGGCGCCGAATGGATTCACGTCGTCGATCTCGATGGTGCTTTTGACGGAACTCCTCGAAATTGGGATGGGATTGAGAAAATCGTTGCAGCCGGTACGAAGCTTCAGA
>DATGSL010000381.1:0-5316 GCA_035302665.1 Opitutales bacterium
ATTTTATCTCAACGGCTATCGCAACGAAGGGATCTTTTATGAAGCGATCACGAACAAGCTTCTCGACGACTTGGTGGAGGCTTGCGAACCGCGCCGGATGAGCGTCGTGACTCGCTGGACGCCTCGCGGTGGACTCTCATCAGTTGTTACGGCAACCTACGAGCGCGGCGAAAACTAAGAAGGCTCCGCAACGGAGCCCTCTGCTTGGGTCGCCGGGATCGATGCGGCGCTTTCGTGCGCAATTGAAATCTCCCGGTGGCCGATTTTCCGACGGAATTTTTAATTAAGAACCGGGTAACCGAGCTTCTCGATGGTTTTCTTCAGTTCATCGGCGGTCACCTGATTTTCATCGAAGGTCGTCTTCACTTTGCTGGAATTGAACAGGACCTTCACTTCTTCGACGCCGTTCATGGAGCTGAGTTTGCTTTCAATTGCTTTGATGCACGACGGACAGGTCAATGTCTCTAGTTCGTATCTCTTTGTTATCATTATCTTCTCCTTTATCTGTTGATTTTTGTTTAAAACCGATTAGGCGCATCGCGTTCAGGATGACGAGCAGAATACTCGCCTCGTGAACGAACATGCCCGTTGCCAGGTGAATCACTCCGGCCAGGACGCCGATCAGCAGTAGAAAAACGGTACCGACGGCGATGAAAGTGTTTTGCTTCATATTGCGGACCGTAACTTTCGCCAACGAATAGGCATGCGAATATTGGGATAATTTGTCCGCCATGAGGACGATATCGGCCGTCTCCATAGAAATATCGGTGCCGCCTTCACCCATGGCCAAACCGATGTCGGCCGTCGCGATCGCTGGAGCGTCGTTGATTCCATCACCCGCCATCGCGACGATATGGCCGTTTTCTTTCAGCCGTTTTACATGCGTTACTTTATCTTCCGGAAGCAACTCGGCGTGAACTTCATCAATCCCCAATTCCCGCCCAACGAGCTCCCCAGTGTGCCGGTTATCCCCGGTAAGCATAATGATTCTCTTTATCCCATTTTGGCGCATCTCCGCCAGTGCACTGGCAGCATCGTCACGGATTTGGTCGGCGATGGAAAAAATCCCTGCAATCTCGCCATCAATCGCAGCGAAAATTGCCGTATTTCCATCTTTTTCGCGCTCCACGGCGTAGTCCGAGATTTCTCCGGGAATTTCAATTCCCTCACTCTTCATCAACTTGCGGTTTCCGATTGCCAGCAACTGCCCGTCGAGTTTTACGCGAATGCCGCTTCCTTTAATAACTTCTCCTTCCTCCGGCTGGCGGGTAAGGGAGAGGTCCCTCGCGGTAGCTTCTTTAACAATGGTTTGGCCGAGATGATGTTCAGAAATCGTTTCGGCCTCGGCGACCCGTTGCAAAAGGGCGTTTTCATCATAGTCACCGAAAATTTTAATTTCGGTAACCTCGGGCCTGCCTTTCGTCAGAGTTCCGGTTTTATCAAAAACGAGCGTATCGACTTTCGAGAGGTTATCCATGACCTCGCCGCCTTTGATGAGAACGCCGTTTCGAGCGCCATTTCCTATTCCGGCCACATTGGAGACCGGGGCGCCGATCACGAGTGCGCCCGGGCAGGCGACGACGAGAAAAGTGATGGCGAGGTGAAGATTTTGCGTGACGATAAAGGTGAGCACGGCCAGCACGATGATCGCCGGCGTGTAGATGTTTGCGAAGCGGTCGAGAAACTTTTGCGCTTTCGATTTGTTCTCCTGCGCCTCCTCAACGAGCTCGACGATCCGGGCAAAGGTCGTGTCATCTCCGACTTTTTCCGCAACCATTTCGATGTAGCCGGTGTCGACGATCGTGCTGCCAAAAACTCGATCGCCCTGACGTTTTCCCGCTGGAACCGATTCGCCGGTGATCGCCGCTTCGTTTAGTGAGGCTTCTCCGCTAAGAACCGTTCCATCGACCGGAATTTTTCCTCCCGAACGGACGACGATACGATCTCCGGCGACGACATCATCGACTGGAATCGTTTCTGTGTTTCCATTTCGTATGACCGTCGCCTCCTGAGGCGCCATATCGACCAGAGATTTCAGGGAAGAACGGGTTTTCTCCAGCGTCCGAGCTTCGAGGTAGGCACCAAAAAGAAAGAGAAAGGTCACAGCCGCCGATTCGACATATTCCCCGATAAAGAGCGCGCCGATCACCGCGATACTGACAAGCAGCTCGATGCTGAACGATTTCATGCGGGCCGATTGCCACGCTTTTATGAAAATCGGCACTCCGGCAATAATGGTTCCGATGACCAATATCGTTTGTCGAAGCGCGAAAAAACCGGCGAAATTGGCAATCAATGCCAGGATCAATAAGGCTCCTGAAAGAAAGGTGATTTGCTTTTTATGCCTATGGATCCATCGAATGAACATGGTTTGAGGATAACGGCAGCTGCAGCTGGTCGCAAGGGATAAAAGCGGCTGGCTCTGTTATTTAACTTTTTGAGGGAAAGAGGTTAAGCACGAATTATTACAAATGAACTCAAATGAAAGAAAGGACTTTGGGAGGCCGTGCGAGAGCAGCGGGAGATGCAGGATGTGAATGAAAATTTGGTGAGGGCATTGATTAGGATCCACGGAATGCTCGGAAGGCGCGAATGAGGGAACGAGTTTTTGTGACCGGTTTTCGACGCAGATACGAAAAAGGCCGGAGCTTCCTCCGGCCTTTTTGTTTGAAAAGAAAAAAGAAGTGTTATTTTTCTGCCCCCATCCGGCGGCGATAGATAAACGCACCGGCGAGCGCCAATCCGCCGAAGATCGCGGCGTAAGTACTCGGCTCGGGGATTACGGAATAGGTTAGGCTATCGATCATGGCGAAGTCACCGTTCCACACGCCGCTCGGGTCACCATCGAGAGGCCCAATGCGGAAGTTGTTCATTCGGCCATCCGGACTCCGGCTCAATCCTGATCCGCCCGTAAAGCTAAAGAGCACATTGGAGAAATCAGAAGAATCGCTGAAAGTGGTCGTGAACTCGCGTGCCCAGGGATCAACATCAACCCGAAGGAAAATCGGGCTATTCTGAACCGCATTGAGGTTTGTAAGAGTGTCCTCACCGTTAATGTTAACATTGAGCCCTCCTTCGGCAGTGAATCTGATCTCGCCACTTGCGTTCATTCGGATCGAGCCACCCGCGGCAAATAGGAAGCTATTCGGGGTCGGCTGTCCATCGGTGAAGGTGCCGGACCATCCCATGGAGAGGCGGCGGGTTTCCCCGGTAGCAGCCCCGATGCTCCAGTCCCATCCGCCAATCGTGTACTCCAGACGGAACTTGTCGTATCCGGAAGGGAGAGAGATGGAAGCGACGTCGACGTGAGCGTTGAGCGCTGTGGTCGGTGATATTCGAAGGGTCGATCCGGTCGTAAGTTGACCGTCTCCGCCGACAGTAAACTGGGGGCCTCCTGCAATATTTCCGACAACCTGAGTCGGATTTAAACCTGCATCGGCCGAGGTGAAATCCCAATGCTGTAAAACAATCGAGGCATGGGACGTGAGTGAGAAGGCGGCTACTGAGAAACAGAGGTAGCCGATTTTTTGGATTCGTTTCATGGTGATAGGTAGAGCCTTTCTGAAAAGGGTTTTTGGATGATTTTTGATTCGAAAAAACACGATTGATTTTTAAATCCGTCCGATGGGCAAAGAAAAGTTGGGACAGGACAGTGCCTTGACCTCATCTCCGGTCTCTTTTTCCCGCTTCTGTGAAGATAAGCGTACAGGGGATATCGTTTGAGGCGGGTGAAATGAGGTTTTTTGGATTCGTGAGGCTGTCAGGCTGCCGACTTTCGCAAAAATTGATGTTTTCGTTTTCGCAGATAAACAAGACGGGCGATGTTGTAGGCGAGGGTTTTCTCCATCAGTTCCTGACGGACAGCTTCCAGTCCGGTGCGCGAAAGCTGGCCGAACCGATAGGAGTATTTAAGGCAAAACATCAGGGATTCCACCGCAGAACGGCTCTTTCTGGCTTCCTGATATTCCTCCTGCTCCCACTTCTCGCCAAGGAGTCTTTTCCCTTTCGCACCGCTGATGCTGATAATTTTTACGCCAAGGTCCTTTGTTTGTTCAAGATTTGCTTTTGAGGCGTATCCATCGTCGACACTGACCATGTCGGGCACGACTCCAGTGTTGGCAATCGTGGTCTGAAGCGCAGGAAGAAGACAGATCGAATCAGATATGTTTCCTTCTTCAACAAGGAGAGCGGTGACAAAACCGTTTCCACTGCGAGCCAACTGGGGCTTGTAGCCGATGACCGCTTCACGGCCTCCTTTTTGAATGTAGGCGGCCGACTCGTCACAGATGCTGAGGATCCGTTCGATCGAACGGTATTTTCGGTTTTCGAAGATTCGAAAATACATCTGCTCAAGAGAGCGTCCGGCGGAATTCAGGCTTTCAAGATAATCGCAAATCTTTCGGTAAACCTGAACAGAGGTGCTCGGACGCAGCTTTCCCGCCCCTTCATTCCAATCTGCGCCGAGACGTTTGTATTCCGCCAAACCGTGCGAAAGTATCTTTTTGCCCACATTTATGAACTGCCGGCATCTTGACTGAAACTTCTTGTCGTTCTTTGGGTTAAGGTTGATATCGACCATCAGTTTCTCGAGACTCTTAAGCCAGTTTCCCATCCAACCTTTCTGAATGTTTTTCAGACCAAACTGTTGAAATTGGTTGCCGATATTCCAAAGCCTGCGACAGAGTCCAAAACTGATTTTTACATCGGTTGGCCAAGAGGAGCAGGCTCGGACGGCGGTGCTGTCGATCAAGCTTTTTTCAAAACTATCGAGATCTTCCTGGGAGGCACGATCGAGAGTGGCTGCCAGAATTTTGGCGCGTGTTTCCTCACTGATTACATTGAGCAGTTCGCTTAAGGTTGAACGGGCGGGCAAAGTTGCATTTTGCGTGTTCAGCCAATGATCAAGGCTTTTGGATTCACGAAAAAGGTCGATCGATTTTTGATCGGTGCACGAGCCGCAATAACCGCGCACCACAAGCAAAACACCGACAACCAAAGCCGGTGTGCGAGGACGGCCGATTTCAAGATGTTCGAGTTTGCGCAAGGCGCCGTGATCGGCCGGACGAAAGCTTTTTCCTGCCTCATCGATACCTGCCAAAGTGGCTGTTTGTGCATCGTCGAAGCGCCGATCGGCCTCCCGTAGCTCCTTCTTTTGAAGGGCATGTACATCAAGATCGTGATCGATGGCCAGGAGTAGTTCGGGTGAAGAACGGAGCAAATCTGCCGTTTCTGCCAACAAGGCGCCAAAGTTTGTGTCTGCCGGGCAGAAAAAGTCCTTGAAATATGGAATAAAAGCTTCAGTCTCGAACATGGTCT
>DATGSL010000382.1:0-6797 GCA_035302665.1 Opitutales bacterium
CCTGGGTCGATTACACCGGGCGAATCGAGGAGGGAAATAAGTCAAATAACCTTTGGTGGGCCGATAGTGCCGACGTGAGGTTGCTGACGTCGCTTAGCTTGGCCGATGTGCTTGGCTTGGAGCTGACGCATCCCGATGGCTGGCGGATTGGCGGGGATGCGGCCTGGAGCGGCCAAGTTGGCGAATTCGATCGGTCGGTTCCCGGAAACAACGGTGCGGCCCAAAGTCCGCTTTTGAAGCCGAACGAAAAGGCCTGGTTTGAGGCTGAAATTGAGGGGCCGGCGCTTTTGGATTTCAGTTGGAAAGTTTCATCGAAGGAAAATTACAATTTTCTTCGTCTTTATGTGAGTGGATCCTTTGAAAAAGAGATCAGCGGCGAGGTCGATTGGGAGGAGGGCGGGCCGATATTTATTCCCGCCGGACCGCAAACCATCCGCTACAGTTACGAAAAAACAAGTGCGGATAACGAGCATCTCGATGCCGGCTGGGTTGACAATATCCGGCTAACGGAAGTGACGAAACCTGACCTGGTGATCACATCGGTCGAGTACGAGCCAGGTTCCTACATTCTTGATCGCGATCGGTTGAGTGTAACGGTTGTTGCAGAAAACCGCGGCGCACCATTTCCGCCCGGAATGATCTGGGAAACATCCGATATCGAAGTGCGCCTTTCGTCCAACCGGATTGTGGGCGATGAAGATGACGTCATTCTCGGCGACTTTGCCCGAGTGGAAACTTTTGAGTCGGGTGCTAGGCTGGTTTTCTCCGGTGATCTGTATCTTCCGCACGATCCGGAGTTGCCCGATCGCAATCGTTTCGAGGGCGATTATTATTTAATAGCGAAGGTCGATGCTCTGAGTCGGATCGATGAATTCGATCACGAAAATAATATCTGGATCGGCGATTCGAATGATATTTTTATCCGCCGCTTGCCGCATCTGATCTCGGATCAGTTTACTTTTGATTCCGCGAGAAGTTATTTTCCGTATGCGCCGCTCGAAGTTGACTGGCTGTTGCGCAACCGCGGTCTCGGCGATATTTCCGGAGATACTCCGTATCTGCAAAAAATCCAGCTCTTCGCGGTCGATCGCGACGATCCCAATTTCGAGGATCCGATTTTCGTCGGGGATCTTTCCGTCTTTTCAGAAGATGCTTATCTGCCCGGCGTCAGTAGTGTTCATCCGAATGGTGGAAGCATTCCGGTTCACAGTCGGTTCACCTTGCCGAGCCCTGCGGAGATTCTCGCTGGTCTCGGAGAAGTTGAGGAGGGGCTGGAAGAGGAGGATCCGCGTGTGCTCGCCAGGCTTTCTCTGATGGAGCTCAGTTATCTTTATTATCTCGCAATCGTAACGGATGCGGCGGTTGCGATTGAGCAATCGAGTGATTTGCGCGTTGCCCATTATAACAGCGATCTTTTTGTCATCCGAAATCCAGTCACGCAACCGGTCTCTTACGATCAATGGCGCGCTTTATATCCAGATCTTGATCTCAGTGATCCCAATGAGATTTCGGCGGGCGATCAGTTGCCGAATCTCATGAAATATGCCTTCGATCTGAACCCGAGGCTTCCGCATCCGGCTGGTGCTGCTCTTTACAATGCTTTCGGAGTCCGCGACTATGAAGGGAAGGATTACCTCCGTATCACCTTCAACATGGTCTCTTTGGCCACCGATCTTCGTTATGTTGTGGAAGTTTCGGATGATCTTTCAACGTGGACTCCGCTCGTCATCTTGGAGCCGCCTTACGAGGACTTTACAAAAGAAGGCAGGTTGATCTCGCATCCGCTCGTTGTTGCAGCGTCCGATCAGGGACATACAGCGGCCGTAACCGTTAGGGATGCCGTCTCTGTAGACGATGCTCCGGTTCGGTTTCTACGGTTGAGAGTGGAGGAGAGATAAAAAACCTTCCTGAAGGAGATGATCAGCTCTTCAGTGAGTGATTGAACGAGGTCGGCGGTGTCGCGGAACCGTTAGCCGGGAGTTTCGATTTGATCTTGGAACCGTTGCGGGTAATGGTTCTCTCTTTTATGAAGGAAGTTCCGAGCGAAAATACGCACGATCTGTATGCGGTCCGTTTAGCAAAGCTTGAGAAGATGCGGGAAAAGGGATTTGACCCATTTCGCGCCGAGTTTTCACCGACTCATTTTTCAAACGAAGCGATTGCTGCATTCCGCGACGAAGGGGAGAACACCGAGGTAATCGCTGTTGCCGGACGCCTGATGGTTGTCCGTGTGATGGGCAAGAGCATTTTCGCCAAATTGCAGGATATGCACGGGCAGATTCAGATTTATCTGCGCAGGGAAGAAGTTGGAGAAGAGGAGTTTAACGAATTCAAAAAACTCGATATCGGCGATATTCTCGGAGCTGAAGGAACGCTATTTCGGACCAAAACAGGCGAGATCACGGTTTCAACCAAGCGCTTCAAGCTCGTCAGCAAGGCGTTGCGGCCGCTTCCCGAAAAATGGCACGGCTTGACCGATAGCGAGCAGATCTATCGTCAGCGTTACCTCGATCTCATTGTCAACGAGGAGTCTCGCAAACGGTTTTTTCTTCGAAGCAAAATCATCGCTGGTATTCGCCGATTTCTCGATGAACGCGGATTCATGGAGGTCGAAACGCCTGTTTTGCAATCGGTTGCCGGAGGCGCTGCGGCGCGTCCGTTCACGACGCATCACAATGCGCTCAGCAGCGATTTCTATCTCCGGATCGCTCTTGAATTGCATCTGAAACAGCTCCTCGTCGGCGGAATCGATCGCGTTTTCGAAATCGGAAAAAACTTCCGCAACGAAGGAATTTCGCGCCGTCACAATCCGGAGTTCACCATGCTGGAAGTTTATCAGGCCTACACCGATTTCCGCGGAATGATGACGCTCGTTTACGACATGGTGCAGATGATTTGCCGCGAAATTCTCGGAACGACGACGATCGAACGTCCCGACGGGCAAGTGATCGAGCTCGGTGGTGAGTGGCGCGAGGCCCGCTACAAAGATCTCGTTTGCGAAGCGACCGGGGATCCCGATTGGTTCTCCCGCACCAAGGAGGAAAAACTGGCCGCAGCGGCCAAACTCGGCTTGCAGGTCGATCCCGATCTCGAAGATTTCGAAGTCACCAACGATATTTTTGAGAAAAAAATCGAGCCGACGCTGATTCAGCCAACTTTCGTAACGCATTTGCCGAAAGAGCTTTGTCCGCTGGCGAAGATAACGTTGGATGATGATTCGACGATCGATGTTTTCGAGCTTTGCATCAACGGTCAGGAAATCGCGCCGGCTTATTCGGAGCAAAATGATCCGTTTGTTCAGCGCGAGATGTTTGAGAAACAGGTCGGAGAAGATGTACAGAAAATGGATAACGACTTCCTGCTTGCTCTCGAACACGGAATGCCGCCGGCCGGGGGAATGGGCATCGGCATCGATCGCTTGCTGGTTCTTTTGACCGGTGCCGAAAATATCCGCGACGTGATTCTCTTTCCGCAAATGAAGCCTGCGGTCACCTGAGGCTACAGGAACCGTTTTATAAAAACTGGCTTCCTGGATCGAATTGCTTTTTGAGAAACGGATAAAAAAACGATGCCTTGGTATCTTTATCTTGCTCTGAAGCAATTATTTCCGTCAGGAAAGCCGGTTTCTTTTTTTACGGTTGTTTCGACCTGCGGCGTGATGCTCGGGGTGATGATTCTGATCATTGTCCAGAGTGTGATGAACGGATTTGGCGAAGAGATTCGCAGTAAAATCATCGATACGAGCGGTCATGTGCGGATCGAATCGGCGCGGCCCGGAGATGTCATCTGGGAAGCGGACGAACTGCTTGAAATCGTCCGTTCTCACCCGGCGGTTTTAAAAGCGACTCCTTACGCGTATGGATTTGTGATGGTTCAGCGCGGACAACGGCCGGCCTTTCCGTTCATCCGGAGCGTTGCCCTTGATCCGGCGGAGGAGGTCGTTCCGATTGAGGAGTTTCTTTACTTTGGCAAACTCGACGATCTCGATGACGACTCGATTTTCTTAAGTTCTGGCCTGGCGCGAAGCCTCGGCGCACAGGTTGGATCGATTGTGGAAGTTTATTCGCCGTTGATGCTTGAGCGGTTAAAGCGCGACGAGGTTTTGTTGCCGCGTGAACTCGAAGTGGTCGGCATTTTCGAGAGCGGTTGGCATCAGGTCGACGAAAACACGATGGTCGGCACTCTGCGTCTGATGCAGGATCTTTATGGGCTGGGCGATGGAGTGCACGCGGTCGCTGTGCGGTTGGAAGAAGGTTATGATGCCGATCGGGCGGCGAGTGAACTCAATGCGCGGCTGCCGCGGGAATTTGTTGCCTATTCCTGGCTCGATACGAATCGGGATTTTCTTTTTGTCCTTCAACTCGAGAAAAACGTTCTTTTCTTCCTGTTGCTTTTCATCGTTCTCGTCGCTGCATTTGCGATCACGAGCTCGTTATTGATAACCGTCGTTCGGAAAACGAAAGAAATCGGCTTGCTCGGAGCACTCGGCGGACAACCGCGACAGATCGCCGCCTGTTTCTGTTTTCAAGGATTTTTGCTCGGAATTGCGGGAACGATCTTCGGAGTGGCGGCGGCACTTGTCGTGCTCTATTTTCGCAACAAAATCGTCTACACCTTTGCGCAAATGACGCAGAGCGAGGAGGCATTGAAGCGATTTTATCAATTTGCGGAGATCCCGGTTCACTATTCGATCTCGGATTTCGTGGTGATTACAAGTTGTTCGATTCTGATTTCGACCGCCGCCGGCCTAATTCCGGCGATCCGCGCATCGTTGATGAAACCGACGGAGGCATTTCGCAATGAATGAGCTGGTTTTGCGAGCGAGCGGAATCCGGAAATCGTTCCGGAGTGGGGAAAAGCGGATCGAGGTTTTGCGCGGCGTCGATCTGGAGCTGCGTCGAGGCGAAAGCCTGAGCATTCGCGGATCTTCGGGTTCGGGCAAAACGACATTGATTCACATTCTTGCCGGTTTGGATTCGGGCGATGAAGGTACGCTTTTTTGGGAAGAAGAGCCGGTGCGCGCTGGACTTCGCGGAAAGCTTGCGAAAAAAAGAGCGACCTTTATCGGAATGGTCTTCCAGTCCTTTTATTTGATTCCGGAACTCAAAGCGCTCGACAATGTTTTGATGACGGCGCGCATCGCCGGTTTGCCGCTTGGTCCTGCACGAGAAAGAGCGCGCGATCTTCTGACGCGCGTCGGACTCGGGGAGCGGATCGACCACCTGCCGACACAGCTTTCCGGAGGTGAAATGCAGCGGGTTGCCGTTGCGCGGGCGTTGATGAACCGTCCTCAGGTAATTCTCGCCGATGAGCCGACGGGAAATCTCGATGAGATTACTGCGGAAGGGATTATGGATCTTCTTTTGCGCATCTGTTCCGAGGAAAAAACCAGTCTTGTTTTGGTAACGCATAACCGTATTCACGCCGAACGAACAAGTCACCAAGCAGAACTCCATCTCGGGCTGCTTCGGTAGGACGGAAATTTTGGGGGAGAAATTGGAGCTTGCGGTCCGAATCGGCGCACGGAGATGCTTGTTTTTACCATTTTTATCCTCACCTAAAACGTTGCCCTTTTTGTGAAGACGGCGTTTTCATAGAAGGCATATGGCAGAGAATCAGCAGAAGGTGCGGGTCGGAGTCGCGGGAACCGGTTATCTTGGGCAACATCATGCGCGGATTTATTCGGAATTGCCCGATTGTGAATTGGTCGGCATTTACGAAACCGACGACGATCGCGCCGCTGAAATTTCAGCAAAATACAATTGCCGGCGATTTTCAACGCTGGAGGAAATGGCGCAGGAATGCGATGCCGTCAGCGTCGTTGTCCCAACCGATCTTCATTGCAAAATAGCGGTTCCGCTGCTCGAAGCCGGTTGCCATTTGCTGATCGAAAAGCCGCTTTGCAGTAGTCTTGAGGAGGCCGAACAGATTCTTTCTGCTGCGAAAAAGAAATCCCGGATCGTCCAGGTCGGGCATGTCGAACATTTCAATCCGGTCATGGCATTTCTCGAGGAGGCGGTCGATCAACCGCGTTACATTACCGCCGATCGGCTCGCGCCTTTTCAATTGCGCGGGGCCGAAGTCGGGGTCGTCCTCGATTTGATGATTCACGATATCGGTATCCTTTTGCAGCTGGTGAAATCGCCGGTCAAGCGGATCGATAGCGTCGGTGTAAATGTTCTGTCTTCGACCGAGGATATCGCGAATGCGCGGATCCTTTTTGAAAACGGATGTGTCGCCAATCTCAATGCCAGCCGTGTCAGCGAGAAAAAACTCCGTGAAATCCGCGTCTTCCAATCGACCGCCTATCTTTCGCTCGATTTCATGAACCAAAGCGGACATTTGATCCGGAAAGATGGGTTTCAGTTGAATCGCGAGGAGATTCCAATCGAGCGGGACGAGCCGTTGAAGCTGGAGCTTTCGGCTTTTCTTAAAAGTATCCAAAAATCGCTCGATCCGAAGGTCGATGGGCGGCTCGCTCGATCGGCGCTTGAAGTTGCGATTGCGATTACCGAGCAAATCCGGCCCGGTTTGACCTGATTCGGCGGTATTTTTATGACCGACTCGATTGATTTTCCGGCGCCTGCGAACGGATCTCCCGATCTTTTGTTGATCGTCGGTGAACATTCGGGTGATCAGCAGGCCGCGTTGGCTGTAAAAGCTCTTTTGCGCCGCCGGCCCGATTTGAAAATAGCTGCTCTCGGCGGACCGGCCTTGGCAGCAGCCGGAGCGCAGGTTCTTTACGATATGACGGAAACGTCGGTTGTCGGTTTGGTCGAGGTCTTAAAAAATCTTTC
>DATGSL010000383.1:0-3677 GCA_035302665.1 Opitutales bacterium
AGTCGAATCGCGGTGCGGATCGCCAGAAAAAGAACGAGCAAGAATCCGACAGAGGCGACAACTGTCATCCACATCGGCGCCATGCGCTCCCCATCCGACCGACGCTTTCTCGAAAGCCAGACAAGAATTCCAGCGAGAACAGGATTGCCCAAGACTGTCAGCGATTGCGCAAAAACGATCAATCCGACCGGCCGCACCCCCGCGACCTGAATATAGATCGCAACACCCAACCCGGTCAGGAGAGAAACGACGGTAAAGATCTTCGGCCAGCGGGTATCCATATCGCTACCGAGTCCGAGTCCGTCGGAGAGTAGCGTGCCGCCGATCAGCGCATTGACCAAAAACGAGCTGAAGGCGCCGGCAAAGAGTCCGAGACTGAAGAGAACAATCGCCGCCTGACCAAAGAGCGGTTTCAGCGCCTCGGCAACATCGGTCGTCGATTTCAATTCGTCTCCCGCAAGCTTTCCGTGCAAAACCGCCGCAGCCGTCACCATGATCATCAGGGAAATAACTCCAAGAGCGATAATTCCGACCGCCGAATCGGCAAAACCCTTCGTCCAATCTTCCACCGACCAACCTTTTTTCTGCACCAGATAAGCGAGGTAAAAAGCACCTGCGATCGAAAAGGTCGTCCCGATCAGCCCCTGCACCGGCATGAAGGGATCGGAGAGCTTCTCATCGACGATTTGCGGGAACAACTCGCCGATCGACTCAATCGGCATCGTCGGCCAAAGCCCGGCAATGATCGAAATCACCGAGGGCTGCGAAAGCAGAAGATTCCCGGCAAACCCGATGATCATCAATGCCACCATCGCCACCACAATCTTTTCCATCGGTCGATAAAGACTCTGGAATCCAAAGAGCGCGGCGATCACGATAAGATTACCGGCACACAAGATTCCAATCTTCACGGCCGACGAAAGAGCCGTAAACGGTTCGAGCCCTGCGAGAACGCCGAGATTGTTGGTGAACTGAAAACAGGTGCAGATCAGAAAAACGCACACTCCGGCTAAGATCGCCAGCGACGCCCCCGAACGTGCGCGGATCTCATCGCACAAACTTCCCGAAATCGAAACGCCGATCCGGGCCGAAAGCGCTGTCATTCCGAGCATCAGCGCACAGGCCAATGCCAAAACCCACACCATCGAATAGCCAAAACTGGTTCCGACCTGCGAACTCGTTAAAATGCTCCCCGGTCCGACGACGACGGAGGCGACAATAAGCGCGGGCCCGATGCTTCGCAAAAGATTGCGGAAGCCCCCTTTAGGTTCAGAAGAAAGTTGTTCGTTACTCGACGCTGTTTTCATAAAAAATGAGATTCACATCATTGCCCCCTCCTTTCAGGCGTCAACGAAGAATCTTGCCTCCAACTTTCAACCGACCGCAAAAAAAGCGTGCAGCCCTCTCGGACCGCACGCCCATCTTCTCTTCTCTTTCAATTCAAATCAATAACTGAGCACCAAACCTGCCCGAACAGTCCAGCCCTCCTTCACGCCGGCAAGATCGTCGTAATCGGTGTAATCGCCCGACGCTGTGATTCCCCAGACTTCGTTGATCCAGTAAACTCCTTTGGCGCCGACCGACCAGAAATCGTCGAACCCGCTCTCCAAAGCAAAGTTGTAACGGAAAAACGGAAGAATCGCCGCGTCGCCAAAACTAAACTCCAGTCCTCCTTCGACCGGAATATAAGTCGTGTCGTCGAAATCGAGATCGGCCCAACCGAAACCGGCCCCGACAAATGGCTTGATCATAAGATCTGGCGGCGTCATGTAAGCCCGCAGCGTTCCCGAAACATCAAAAACGTCCCGATCGAAAATATCGATGTAATCGCCGCGAACATTCAGATCCATCCCGAAGGTCGAATCGGTCGGAAGCGGTCCCGGAATGTTCAATTCCACACCGACACCCCAACCGTCGTCGGAATCTCCATTCTCCCACCGTTCCCAGCCTCCATCGACGCCGAAAGTGCGCTCACCCAAAATCCCTTTCGCAGAAGATTCCGGAATGGCGAAACAAATGGCTCCTAAAGCCAAGATGGTTATCGCCAAAATTCTCATTCTTTTCCTCCTTTAGCTTGCAGTTTCACTTCTCATGTCCCGACTACCAAATAGTTGGATAGCCACGGATTCTCTAACTGAAACAAATTACGTCCATCCGCAGAATCGCGCAATGCACCGACCCCCCTTAAAGCTTCGCAGGCAAAACCCTGAAATCCCGAACCGCGCTCCCCGCATTGACAGAATCGAACACTAACAAAGCTCGACCGCGCGCGCGAAACTCCGAATATCCGCGATTCCCTTACCAGCAATATCAAACGCCGTTCCATGATCGGGACTCGTCCGAAGATACGGCAAACCGAGCGTCACGTTCACCGCTTCCTCAAAATCGATCGTTTTTAAGGGCGCCAATCCTTGGTCGTGGTAAAGAGCAACAACTACATCAAATTCTCCCCGAAGCGCCCGCCAAAAAATCGTATCCGCCGGCTGCGTGCACGAAACTCCCGGAAACCGTTCCCGCAACCGATCAAGAAACGGATCGATCCAATCCCGTTCCTCCGTCCCGAGAACGCCCCCTTCCCCCGCATGCGGATTCAACCCACAAACTCCGATCCGCGGATGTTCCCCCAACGTCTCTCCCCCAAGCCGAACCAGTTCCTCCGCTGCGCTCACCGCAGCTCCGAGACGTTTTTCGTCCAACTCCTCCGCCACCGTTCCAAGCGGAATATGCCAAGTTGCAAGAACCACACGGAGACGTTTCCCAACAAAAGCCATCACCGGCTCTCCTCCCCAACGAGCCGCAAAAAATTCAGTCTGTCCCGGAAAGGCAAATCCGACCCGCTGCATCCACGTTTTGCTGACTGGCGCCGTTACCGCCCCCGCTGCCTCTCCTTCCAAACACAAACGGGCGACCTCCTCCAACGCCTCAAAAGCAATTTTCGCTCCCGCCAAATCCGGTTTCCCCGGAATCGCCACAAACGAAGCCGACCCGACCGATCGCTTCTCACATTCCGCCAGCGATTCCGTTTCCTCCAGCCAACGCGACGGCCCAACCACAATCGCCCGCCGCGCCGCCTCAGGAAAAATTTCCGCCCAGCGCGCGATGATTTCCGGCCCGACCCCAGCCGGATCTCCACACGATATGGCGATTTTTTTTGTCACAGTTTTATTCCCTCGAACGTTCCGGCCGCGCAAATCCACGGCTTCCTCCGGCAAAAAATGCCAAAAAAGCCCGCCCCGGCTCGCTCGTTGCCAAACCTTCCTCCAAAGCCGCAGCCGCCGCTTCGCGCGGTTTCTTCCCTCCGTGATAAACCGCCGAAAAACAATTCTTCAATTCCGCAATCACTTCCCGGGAAAATCCTCGCCGCCGCAATCCGATCAAATTCAATCCGGCCAAACGATTCCGATCGGCGACCATCGTGAAGGGCGGCAAATCGAACGTGATCGAGGCATTCCCGCCGAGCATCACACTTTCTCCGATCCGACAAAATTGATGGATTCCCGCCCCGCCTCCAAGAAATGAATGCGAACCGACATGAACATGACCCGCGAGCAAAACCGCGTTCGCAAGCACGACTTTTTCCCCAAGCACACAATCATGACCAACATGACTGCACGCCATCAGAAAACTTCCGCTTCCGACCGTTGTCGCCTCACCTTCGCGACTCGAACGATTCACCG
>DATGSL010000384.1:0-5110 GCA_035302665.1 Opitutales bacterium
AAAAACAAACAAGAGAAAAACCCGCTGAGGATGAATTGGAATAAATTCCAAAAAGTGGTGCCCCCGCCGGGAGTCGAACCCGGATGAACTTGTGTCTTATCAGTCAAGTTTCGGCATCAAAGCCGCCGCCACAGCGCGGAAATTCGCGAGGCCAGCTTCGATGTTTTCAATGATCTCCTCAGCTAAATCCTCCGGCTCCGGGAGATTGTCGAGATCGGCAAGACTCTGGTCTTTGAGCCAGAAAAGATCGAGACTGGTCTTGTCGCGGGCCACCAGTTCCGCGCGATCGAACTTTCGCCAGCGACCTTCCGGGTTTTTCTCCGCGTCCCAAGTCTCTTTCCGTTGGTGACGGTTGGCGGGATTGTAGCACTGAATGAAGTCCGCCAGATCCTCGAATCGCATCGGTTTCCTCTTCAAAGTGTGGTGGATGTTGGTTCGGTAATCGTAATATTCTGGTCAAAACCTTGACCAAATTTTGACCAAAACAGGCCTATTTTGTCCATATTTTGACCAAATTCTATTTTTTAGAATAAATCTAAACATAGGTCTAACTCACTATAAACAAGCAGCTTAGGTGTGGTGCCCCCGCCGGGAGTCGAACCCGGATTAACGGTTTAGGAAACCGCGGTTCTATCCATTGAACTACGGGGACAGAAGCATATTTTGCCAAATTATTGCCAAAAGCGGCTTGTTTAATCCCTACTACTTACCCTATTTATCCGAACATGCCACGCCCAAAAACGAAAAAACGCGATTGGCTTGGCATCCGCAAGATCACCGTGCCCGATGGGAATTCGACACCGAGTTCGTCGCCCATCCTTGAATCCGCAAACGCTTAGGGGACGAACAGGAAGCCCAAGCGCTCGCCGACAAGCTCCGGTCTCAACGACCGCGTCAACTCCGACGACCACCTCGCCGCCCATCTCACCCCGCAACTCTTTTTTCCCATCAGTTACCAGGAGAATATCCAGCGCGAATACCTGGAGCATTTCACCGTCGAGAGTTCCTCAACAATGGCCCCTTCCCCCGCCCTAAACAAAATGCACGCGGAACTTGAAAGACGGTATTGCTTTTCAATGTTTTTGCGGCATGGTGAAGCGACCCGGCCAAAAGCGAAAGCAATCGCGAAAAGCACGGGATCGATTTTGAGGAAGCGCAAAAGCTGTGGGATGGGCCGGTCGTGCAAACGCCGCTGGCTTTTCCCGGTGAAAACCGGTTTCTCGCGATCGGGCAGATCTCCGGAATATTCTACAGCGCCATCATCACCTATCGCCATGAAAAAATCAGAATCATCTCGGTCCGCCGGGCGCGGAAAGCTGAAACCCAAGGCTGGCATGATTGTCAGCGTTGACGGCGCCCGCCAAATCACCACCGAAGAATTCGACCGGATTTTTGACGAGGGCTCCGACGAGATCGACGAATTCATCGACTGGTCCAAAGCCCGGCGCGTGCCTCCCGGCGGCGCAAGGCCCGGAGCCGGCCGCAAACCCGGCGTGCGCAAAGCCTACCAGATCCGCTTGCGCCCGGAGACCCACCGCAAGCTGAAAGCCGAAGCCAAGCGCCGCAAGGTTAGCCTCTCCCAGGTGGCGGACGAAAAACTTAGCGACGCTCTGAGTTAAATTAGACGCGGGAATCCTCGCCAGGAGCTACTCCTTCACTCCCATTTACCTGCCAGACCATGCTCGGGGGTTCGTGCATGGCAAAGCCGACGCTTTTCTGTGAGCGGACGTGAGCCGACACGCACAAGGTTCGTCACGCATTTCCACCAGGAAGGCGAGCGAACCATCGGCCGACTCCTCAAAAAGTTGAGAAGAGTATAACTGAAGAGCGGACGCGGGAAAAACGTTTCCCCCTTCCTCCCTTTACCCATCACCATTCGACGGCCACAGGAACGCCCGTTTTCCTTACGCTCCCTCACTCCAACATCTCGAAAACACCTTCAAAATGAGCCATATATTCGCGGATGACCACGTATGCGATCCCGATCGCGACAAGGAGAAATAAAAGCTTCATGTACCAGAAACTCGCGGCCTGGAGCTTCGCCGTAGCCCGCTCGCTGTAAAGATCCCAGAGATATTTGAGATTCTCAACGAGTTGACCGGTTTCCTCTCCTGTTTGGTACAACGAAACAAATTCCTCCGGCATCACTCTTCTTTTATTAAGAACTTCTCCGGGCGAGACTCCGAGACGCGCCTGTTGAGCGACATTTTCGGAAAATTTCCGCAGACGGCGGTCATCGGCCGCTTTTCCTGCACCTTCCCAAGCGACCCCGACCGTTTCGCCTGCCACCAGATAAGCGCTGAGCGCAAAGGTCAGATTCGCAAAATTCCGATTCTTCGTATATCCGCGCAACAAAGGCATCAGCCGCATCACAAAATCGAGCCAACGATGACGCCGCATCGCAGCCCAAACGATGATCGCAATAATAACCCACAACGGCAGCAAAATCGGCAAAACTTCGTTGAGGTACGCTTCAAAATTTTCCGAAAACCAGACCCGAAGTGGAATCGCCAGCGCTGCAAAATGAACCAGGAAAAGCGGATAAATGGTAGCCGTCGCCGCACGGGATGCCTGACGGCCGGCAGCTGCCCGCTGACTCGATAATACCAGGAGGGTCTCGACCAATTGTCCACTTTGCGCCGCTGCCGATAAAACATGCCGGTCAACTTCCGGCATCCAACGCGGTGCTCCGCTCAAAACTGTTTCGATCGGCTCTCCCGCTAACAACTCCTTCTCCATCCGCGCCCGATCCCGCCGCGGCACGCCTCCGGCCGTCCTCCAAGCGCGAGCCAGCGGAAATCCCGCCGCGAGATGTTGCGAGGTCTCCCGATACCAGCGGGCAAGGTTTTTATTGGAAACGAACATCAGAAATGCAAAAAGAGCGGATCAATTGGGGCGATCATTCAGCAAAAACACTGGCCACCACGAAATCTGTGAAAATACTCCGAACATTCGGCAACAAAAGCGATCTGATTTTCCATCGTCTCAGTGTGACCGGTTTTATTCGCCATTTTAATTATTTTTCCCTCCTTCTGATCGTGCTCCTTTGCGGCGTCGGCTGCTCCACGATCAAGAGTCACGACCGGCAATTCGCTTCGATCTACTCCGACTATCGACAAGGAGATTTCGACGCTGCCGCCGAAAAAACGGAAAGCCGTTCCTTTCAAAAAAAGCTGAAATCAAACGATCGCCTCCTCTGGGCAATGGAAGCCGGCAAGCTCCACCATGCCGCCGGCGATTTCGAAGAAAGCAATCGGTATTTTGAAACCGCCGAGGCAATTATTCAGGATTTTGAGGAACGGGCGGTTTTCAGTCTCCGTGCCGGTGCGGCTCGCGCGGCTGCCTTTGTGACCAATCCGGGTGCGCTCCCGTACGGCGGAACGTGGTCCGATAAAATCCTGATCAATACCTATAAAGCGCTCAACTATCTCGCCCTCGGAGATCTTGAAGGCGCTCGGGTCGAGGTCCGCCGAGCTTACGAACGGCAGCAGGAAGCGATTGAACAAAATCAAAAAGCAATCGAGGAGGCGCGCGCCGATCACGGTTCCTACCGCGGAATCGTTGACCAATCCGAATTTGAAAAAGCGGCACCGGTCGATCCGGCAGTCGCCCAAGCTTATGCCGATTTCTCGAATCCGTTTACCACGCTCGTCTCCGGTATTGTTGCCCTCGCCGACCGCGATCCGGCGCGGGCCGAAGTCGATTTCAACCTGCTCGCTTCCCTTCCCTCGGCCAACTCTTTCGTTAAAAAGGAACAACAACAGATCGAGAATTATTTAAGCGGCAAAGATCCGGCGGCTCTCGATCGACCGCGGGTTTTTGTCATTTTTGAAAATGGTCTCGGGCCGACCCGCGAGGAAATGCGCGTCGATCTGGTCCTGCCCGACCTCGGCTATACCGGATTCGCTTTTCCAGAACTCGTTTTTCAACCGACAAATGTCGGAGGTATCAAGATCGCGACTTCCGCTCAACCGGCTACCATCAGCGAACCCGTTGCCAGCATCGATCAGATCGTCGCGACTGAGTTCCGGGCGCGGCTCCCAATCATGGTTCTCGAAACGATCTCCGCTATCATTGCAAAAGAAGTTGCTGCGAAACAATTGACCGACGAGTGGGACGGAATCGGTTTGCTCATCGGAAGCCTTTATAAACTCGCCGTGAATCGAGCCGATACCCGGATCTGGAAAACGCTCGATAAGGAGTTTCAGTTCGCGGTCTTCGATTATCCGCCCGACCGGATCGCACGTTTTTCTTTAGTCGGAAAAAGCAAAAATGAGCTCACGACTTCCTACGAGGTTCCGTTGCCCGATGCGGACTTCGTTCTTGTCCTTGCCCGCAGCGTGAATCAGCATGATCTGCGTATCACCACTCAGGCGTTGCGCTGACCTGAAAAATGAGAGAAAACGGTGCGAAACTATTTTGAACGGGTCCGGTTTTATTTACTAACCCGCGAAATCGGACGATAGCCGAATCCTGGTCTTTCAATCATGAACAAATTAACCTTACCAGTTGCGATTGCGCTCCTTTTTGCAGCTCTCGCCAGCGGCTGTAAAACAGGCGTCAACGTCATCGAGCCGGCCCGGCGAACCGCCGACGCCGATGTGATTCTCGACAACCGGATCATCCTCGACCGTGCGCTCGCCCGTCATCTCGACGTCGAATATCTAAATCAGGCCTTTACCGGCGATCTCCGAACCGTTCAGGCAAATGTGAGGAATACAACCGGTCGGCCGATCCAATTTCAATATCGATACGACTGGTTTGACGACAAAGGGATGCAAATCTCATCACCTGCCTCCACCTGGGTTGTCCGAACACTCGAACCGGGAGAATCGACCGCTCTCTCCGCAGTTGCGCCGACGCCGCGCGCCGCCGATTTCCGTTTTCAGATCAGTGAACATTTTCCACGCTAAATCATGAGTAACTTTCGCATTCTCTTCGCCTTTCTCATTCTCGGAACATTCGCTCTGGCTGGGTGCAAAACCGTCGATCGCGTCGATCCGAATACGACACAAGGATTGATGACCGTCCATGATCTCGATTTCAAAGATTTTCAGATCACGGCAGAAGGGCTGATCAACAAACTTCTTTCCTCCGGTCGCCTCGAATC
>DATGSL010000385.1:0-3603 GCA_035302665.1 Opitutales bacterium
TGTATTTACCGCCATCTTTGTACGCCAGCGCAACCGTTAGCGCCGTCTGATTTAGCGGAAGATCGGTCGGATCGGGTGAAATATTCGGTTGGTCGGCAAGCAAAGCGGAAGAGATGAAAATTGTGGGAAGCAGAAAGAGAAAGCGGGATCGGGTGAGGTTTTTCATGACGGAGTATTTTGGGGAATCGTTTAAAACGGGCAATTGAAAACTCAATTGCTTATTTCAAAAATTCCGGAAAAGCTGACGGCTCATTTTTTTCCGCTGCGGGTTCCGCGGCATTTTTTCCTATGAAAGCCACCGCTCTTGCCATCGTCCCTCCGCCCGGTGCGGAAGAATGTCCGAAAGTAACGCCCGAGTTACTTGCCTCTGTTCTTGCACGTTACAGCCGGAGCAATCACGGAATTTCCGCGATTCTTGATCAGGTCGATCTCGACAATCCCGATGCCTCGATCGACCGGATTTTGCGGTTTGTCGATTACGGACATGCGTCGATCGGAGGCTTGACCGGAGGTATTGCTGTCGCCCTTGACGGAGTGTCGATGTGGCTGGCTTATAAGGTTTTCGAGATTTCGCAGATGGCCGACGGACAGGAGTCGAGCACAAGATACATCACGATGTCGCCCGAAAGTCTGCCGAGCCCGGACGAGCTGGGAATTCCATCCGATCTTGCCGATCGTTGGAAGTCGCTCATGGGTCGTTGTTTCGATGCTTATAATCGTGAATATAAGCGACTCGATGCGATTGCGGCGGAAAATCCGGAGGTCGTTCGGATGCCTGCGGGAGCGACAGCTGCCGTGGCGAATCGTTTGCGTAAAAATTATGCGCTCGACCGCGCGCGTTATTTGATTCCGTTTGCGACCCGAACGAATGTCGGACTGGTAATGACTTCACGGATGTGGGCGGAGACAGTGAAGCATCTCGATTCGCTTCCTCAAACGGAGGCACGTCAGGCGGCGAAGTTGATTCGCGACGAATTGCTCAAAATTTCTCCCCGTTTGATGCGTCATAGTTACGGTGACGATTCGTTTCGACGTCAGGCGGAAGCTGAACTTGAATGGAGTCTTCGTTTGGGCAACGAGCGGCTTTCGAGTCAGCAGCTTCCCGACGAGGTGTGGGTGAAAATCGATGACGAAGCGCCTTCATTTTTGCCGCAGGAGCAGACGATGGAGGAGGCGTTGAAATATCGTGAAAACCGTTACGGACGTCACGGACTCGCATCGCGGCGGATGCGCGTGAGTTTTGCCTGGAACAATGTTGCTTTGGCGGAACTGCGCGATTTGAACCGTCACCGTACCGGTCATCGCTGCACGCCGCTGATTCAGGCCGGTTTTTATCTGCCTCCTGAAATTGATGCAGCCGACCATCGGGAGTTGATCGAAGAACAGACGGAGTTTGTTCAGGAGCTGTTCGATAAACGTTCTCCCGCGTATCCGTATGGGTTGCTGCTTGGAAGTCAGACGCCATTTGAGCACTCGACGATGGCTGATAAATTCATTTACGAAGCGGAATTGCGGACCGGACTCGGCGCACATTTTCGTTATGCGGAACATCTGAGCGCAGCACTTGTCGAGTTTTTTGAGCAGGTTCCCGAGGCTCAGGAATGGGTTGAGGAGGGAACCGCAGAGCCGGAATAATCTTGCATCGATCGCGCCGATTTACAGACTTTTTTGCCTAATGAACCGTCGCCGAAAGTTGCTTTCCCTTTTTGCGCTGCTGTTGCCGGTTTCACTTGGATTTGGCAGCAGTCTCGGCAATCCCGACTTGAGCGCGCGTCTTGCGGAGATCGATCAGAAACGTGTCCCGCTGAAGATGCACGAAGGGATAAAAATGCACGGGATGGAGAAAAATAAGCAATTCTCCGACAAGCAGTTTCCAATTAAAAGCTGGGAGTCGGAATACAATTCACTCGGTCGAAAACGTGCACCGATTGCTGTCGAAGAAAAAAACGCAAAGGATCTTCGCCGTCCGAAGGTCGTCGAAATGAAGAAGTTCGATACGAAGATGGCACTGGAAAATCGACGCCGTGCTTTTCTTCGCAATGGCGATCAGGCGAAGGAGAAAAACCTGACGCCCCGATATCGCGATGCGAATGTGACTCATATCGATGAACTTTCGCGTCCAGCGATGTCACCTTACGCGCAAAAAGGAGAACCTTCGATGCGCGAAATCAACCGCTTCAGTTTTCAGCGCAATCACGATCCTGAAGCCGGTGCAAAAGTGGACCGCGCGGGCGTCAGCGAGAAAAAGAACTAAATTCGGGCGAAAGTCCCTTTATTTTTTCGCGCGGACCGCATTTTTCTTTTCGTCACGCTCGATTTCCAGCCGCTCCCGTTCGCTGACGATTTGCTGGCGGATCTGTTCCGCTGAGGCTGCGTCGTTATTTGCCTCAGCTTCTTGGCGTTTGCTTTGTAGGAAAACCTCCCGCTCTGCGATTTTCGCTTTGTAGATGGCGTCGATTTCGGCGAGTTCTTTTTTCTGCTCTTCTGTCAATTCTGTAACGGCATCCGGATCCGATTTTTGGAGGCGTTCCATAGCGAGTTCGTAAGCGCTTTTCATAGGTTTTATGAATGTCAATCGGTGGGAAAAGTCAATCGAACAGCGCTCAGGAGCACGATTACGAAGAGGAGAAATGGAATGATAAAATGGAAAAAGGGAGCTCGCCATTTTTGGGAAGCGCAAAGGAGAAGGACGGCAATCAAGCTGAGCAGGGAGGCCGGACCGACCCACGGAGCCGGGAATTCCGCACTCCAAAAGAGCGGAAGGGTGAGGGAGGCGTAAGTGATTTTTTCCATGGCGATGAGGATCACCCAGCCGGTGTGATTAAAGACCACGGCAAGCGGCGCAAGCATCAGGAGATTTAGGAGGAGGCTGATGAAGCCCGCCACGATGACCATTGACGCGAGCGGAATCAGCAGCAGATTCAATAAAACCGCCCCGGCTGTAAAAACTCCAAAATAATGGATCGTCAGCGGACTGCTTAAAAGAGTTGCCGAAAGGCTGATCGCGAGCGTGCCGGAAAGTTGGCGCATCAGCCAGCTCGATCCGCGCTGCATCGGTCCGAGTGCCTGTACAGGAATGCCGGCAAAAGGTGTCCATTTGCTTTGAAAATGTCTTCCGAGGGGAAGGCCGAGAAGCAGGATGCCGGTAACGACCGCGTAAGAGAGCTGAAAGCCCGTACTCCACAAAAGCCCTGGAGAGAGCAGAAGGACGAAAAGGGCGGAGTTGGCCAAGGCGGCTACCGAATTTGAAACGCGGACGAAAAAGTGAGCGGTCCAGAAAAATGCGGCCATGATAAATGCACGTATCGCCGACGGCGGTGCTCCGATGATTCCAACGAAGATAAAAAGTAGAAGTAAACCGATCACCGTCGCAGCTTTTGGCGGCAGCCGCAGGAGTGTCAGAAGAGTGTGAAGGGAGAAGGCGATGACACCGATGTGGAGGCCACTGATCGAGAAAAGATGCATGGCGCCGCTGATCAGATAAACCCTTTCCTGTTTCTCATCGAGCTGCGACCGTTGGCCGAGGAGCATGGCAACGTAAACTCCGACTGCACGCTCGTTTTCGGGCGTACCGGCGCGAAGAAATTGTTCGAAACGTTGGTT
>DATGSL010000386.1:0-4994 GCA_035302665.1 Opitutales bacterium
AATCGCTTTCCCATCGAGTTATTCGATTTTCCCAAAAAAAGGCGAGTCTCCGCCTTTCATTCATCCTTCACTTCCAAAACGCGATCGAGAAATCGATTGATCTCCCGCAGGCATTTTTCCGGCTCCAATTGCAGAAGAAAATGAGGCCCATCAACCGAAAGAACGGGCAAATCGGAACGGAGTTTCCGAACGTATTCCATCGCCGAACGCGGAATCAGCCGATCGCAAGTCCCATCGAAAAATAAGAGCGGAAGTCGACATTCCTTTAACTCATCCGTCACATCTACCGTAAGCGCCGATCGCGCCCGATCAGCCAAAACTTCCGGCGACGAATAACGAATCACGCGATCGAAGAGCGCGAAGATCTCCGATCCCGCGTCGCTGTCTGCAAGCAACCAACGGACGAACGCATTCGGAAAAGGCAGCCTAAAAAACGACTCGACCGGCCCAAAACGAAGAAAACTCGGCAAGGGGCTTCGTATAAAAGATGCGCTCACCACGGCACCGACCATGCCTTTCGGTTCGCTTCGAGTTAATTTAACCGCGAGCGGACCGCCAAACGATTCCGCCACCACAAGAAACGGCTCATTCTCCGGAAGCTGCGGCAAAACCCACTCCAGCAATTCGTCGTAATCGAGATTTTCCCGAGCAGGATAAGCGAAGACCAACGGCTCAATTTCCGATGGCAAAAACTTTAAAAATGGCTCAAAAAATTCCCCCGCCCCATCGAGCCCCGGCAAAAACACCCATTTCATTGCTTTAAAGAGCGAGCGTCATCGATTGAAGTCACCGATCGGTGTAACGCTTCGCCGCTTTCAAAATGACATTCTGCCTCTTAAGCTTCGCCTTCTCGCTTCGTAAAGTCTCCAGCATCTGTTGCATTTCCTCGACGCTTAATTTCTCCAAATCCTCCTCTTTGAAATCCCGAGACGCAACCGAACGCTCGATTTCCTCAATTGCCTCCAGATCGACCTTCAATTCCTTCGCAATGATCTGCGCCGGAATATTCTTGTTCAACATCTCTATTACCTGAATTTCGAGATCGACCGAATCGCGTTTGTCTGGATTAAGATTCATTTCGGTAAACTCTACTCTCAACTTCGCCAAATTCACCACCGAATTCCGTCTTTAAATGGCGCTGCCGAGATCGGTGAATTTGGAAAAGTGCACCGATTCGTCCAAACACAAAAAATCCCGCGACAGCCGACTGTAGCGGGATTTTTTAAAAAATTGGGTGCAGGGGTTGGATTTGAACCAACGGCCTTCAGGTTATGAGCCTGACGAGCTACCAGACTGCTCCACCCTGCATCGTCTTCATTACTGAAAGAGAAAAGATTGCCTCGCGTAGAACCGATTGTCAATAGGTTTTCTCGAAAGATCCTTAAATTCTTTTCGAGATCGCCTCAGGCTGCGTCTTCTTTCTTTTTCGACTTCGATTTCGCCTTCGACTTTGAGGAAACCCGCCGCAAGCGCGGCTTTTTCCGTCCTTCAATCACTCCGCGATCGATGATGACTTCCTCGATATTTTCACGCTCCGGAAGCTCATACATGACCTCAAGCATCGCTTTCTCAATGATCGATCGAAGCGCACGTGCGCCCGTCTTCAACTCAAGAGCTTTTTCGGCAATCGCCCGGATCGCGTCACGGGTAATCGTGAGTTTGGCTCCATCGATTGCAAAAAGCTTGGTGTATTGCTTTACCAACGCGCTCCGAGTATGGAGGAGAATTTTTTCCAAATCGGCAACCGAAAGTGGATCGAGAATCGAAACAATCGGCAGACGACCGATAAATTCGGGAATCAGACCGTAACGCACGAGATCTTCGGGCGCCAGTTGCTTCATCAAAGCCTCCGCATGGATCGGAGCCTCTTCTTCCTGCGCGACGTGCGTTCCATATCCGAGAATGTTCCTTCCGGTTCTACGCTCGACGATTTCATCAAGACCGCTGAACGCACCTCCGCAGATAAAAAGGATATTCGAGGTGTTGACCTGAACGTATTCCTGATTCGGATGTTTGCGTCCACCTTGGGGCGGAATATTGCAAGTCGTTCCTTCTAAAATCTTCAGGAGAGCCTGCTGCACTCCTTCGCCGGAAACATCGCGCGTGATCGAAACGTTCTCGGTTTTCCGACCGATCTTATCGATCTCGTCGACATAAATGATTCCGCATTCGGCGCGCTGCACGTCGTAATCGGCCGTTTGCAGAAGGCGCAGAACGATGTTTTCGACATCCTCGCCGACGTAACCGGCCTCGGTCAACGTAGTCGCATCGGCAATCGCAAATGGCACGTCGAGAATGCGGGCAAGCGTGCGGGCGAGAAGTGTTTTTCCGGAACCGGTCGGTCCGATCAGGAGAATATTGCTCTTCTCGACCTCCACCTCGGAGAGATCGTCGCTCATCTCGGGGAGACTCGTCCCCTTCTGCTCGAACATCAGCCGTTTGTAATGGTTGTAAACCCCGACGGAGAGTACCTTTTTTGCCTGCTCCTGGCCGATGATAAACTCATCGAGAACTTTTTTCATCTCCGTCGGTTTCATCAATTTGAACGACGGTTTCTCGGCTTCATCCTTGCCGCTAGCTTCGCGGTCAATAATGGTTTTGCAGACGTTTACGCACGAGTCACAGATGTAAACATCCGGACCGGCGATCAATTTTTTAACCTCATTTTGCGTCTTTCCGCAAAATGAGCACATGGTCATTTTAGACGATTTTGCCATTTTTGGAGAATTACCTTAAACGGCTTCGCTGATCTTCTCCGCTTCTGTTTTCAGTTCGATCACGTGATCGACGAGTCCGTATTCTTTCGCTTCGGTCGCACTGAGAAAATAATCGCGATCAGAATCTTTTTGAATCTGCGCCTCGGTTTTCCCGGTATGCTTCGCAAGCACCTTGTTCAATGTTTCCCTCCACCGGAGAACCTCGCGTGCCTGAATAGCAATATCCGCGGTCTGTCCGGTCGCGCTTCCGGTCGGCTGATGCATCATCACCCGGCTATTCGGCAAGGCGTAACGCTTCCCCTTCGTCCCAGCCGCGAGCAGAACAGTCGACATACTGGCAGTCATCCCGACGCAATAGGTCACGACGTCGCATTGGAGGAAATTCATGGTGTCATAGATCGCCATGCCTCCGGAAACGATTCCGCCGGGAGAGTTCAGATAAATGTGAATGTCTCGCTTCGCGTCCTGCATCTGCAAAAAGAGCAGCTGCGCAATGACGGAATTTGCGACAAAATCATCGATCGGCGCCCCGATGAAAACGATTCGGTCTTTCAGGAGACGGCTGTAAATATCCATACTCCGCTCGATGCGGCCGTCGGATTCTATGACCTGTGGAAGATAGTATGTCACGGGAAATTATTCTTTTGTTGCCTCGGAAGGTGAGTCGGTGACCGTAGCATTCTTCACGAGAAAATCAAGTGTCTTGTCCAGCAGGAGGCCTTGACGGATTTCGTCAACCTGTTCCGGATTTTTCCTCAACTCCTTTACAATTTCATCCGGCGAGGTGCGCCGTTGCTGAGCTTCGAAATAAATATAGCGGCTTAAGTCGTCTTCGTCGACCTCGATCTTTTCTTCTTCCGCGATCCGAGCCAAAATGAGTTGAGTCTTCACCCGATGAAGGGCTCCTTTTCGCGCTCCGTCGAAAATCTCCTCCTTGTTTTCGTCGAGTTTCTCCTCCGAAACCCCTTGCCGGACGTTGCTTGAAACGATCTGTTTCAAAAGGTTGTCGGTTTCCTGATCGACCGCACTCTCCGGCAGCGGAAACTCGATCGCCTCCACAAGGCGCTCGCTGACCTGCTGGCGCTTCGCATTGTAGTTTCGCGTTTCCTTCTGACTCTTCAGGTCTTCAGTGATGCGGTCCTTTAGCTCGGAAAGATCCTTGACGCCGAGCGTTTTGAAAAACTCATCGTCCAGCTCGGGCAAAACGCGGGTTCTTACTTCGTGAACCTCAATCGCGTAAGTAGCCTCTTTTCCCTTCAACGGTTCGATACCCAGATCGTCGGGAAATTGTACGGTGATCTCTTTTTTGTCCCCCTCTTTCATCCCTTGCAGCGAATCGGCCAAACCGGGAATCGGAGAATGCTCGGATCCAGCCTCCTCCCAGGTGTTCGACTGTTTGCCGTAAATCGGGTGTTCCTCGACGAGATCGGCAACCGGCTCATCACCGATTTTCCCCTCGTAAGTAACTTTGACGTAATCTCCCTTTTGAGCCTCCCGTTCAACTTTATCAAAATCGCCGCCTCGATTGCGGAGTTCCTCAATAACTTCCTGGATTTCCTCCTCTGTCACTTCCTCCGAATCCTCAGTGACAGGAAGTCCTTTGTACTCGGGAAGGTTGAAATCGGGCCGAATATCGAGAACAAATTTCAGCTCAAGGTCCTCGCCGAGCTTAATCTCCGACTCCGGTGCTTCGATGATCTTCATCGGAACCAGTTCGGTTTGTTTTATCCCCTCGCGGTACGCGTTTGATAATATCCGATTGTCGAGCTCCTCCTGGATCTCCTTGGAAAAGCGTTTCGCCACGATCGGAGCAGGTGCTTTCCCTGGTCGGAAACCGGGTATGCGCGCAACCTTGGCAAACTCTGTTACCAGTTCTTTGTGCTCGTTTTCCACCTCGGCTGCTCCGACGGTGACGACGAGCGCCTTGCGTGTTTCATTGATATCTTCGATCTTGGTGTTCACGTGATTATTGAAAAATAGAGGCCGGTCATTCGGGACCTTGAATGCGCACTTTTAAATTTTGCGAATCGAAAAGCAAAAACGATGAGGGAAATGCGGTCAATGCCTGATTCCCGTGGAAACATTCCTAAATCGGAAAAAAGACATCCTCTGCCTTTGCAAAATCGCTCCCAGTGACATTTATTAATAAACCGGCCACTGGACGGCAAATCAATCTTTCTGCAACTTTTCCACCCTCAATGCGTTAAAAAGAAGAACGCCACGTCGGGAACTCTCTTCCCGGTTTTTCAAAAAAAATCTTTCTGCGTCACTCCCTTT
>DATGSL010000387.1:0-2654 GCA_035302665.1 Opitutales bacterium
GAGCAGCGGCTACGGAGGCGGCGTCTCGGTCGGCAGCCGATCGCAGAGTCGGCTGGAGGAGAGATATCGCTTGGTTTTTGAAAATGGCCGCGTGACGGAGATCGCGCGGGCAAATGATTGATAAAGGAGAATGATGAAACGTTTTTCCAAACAGATAGCGAGCGCCCTTTCCGTGCTTGCGGTAGTATTTTTTGCCTTTGGCTGCGCGCATACACCGGAGACCCGGATCGCGAAAAATCCGGAGCTTTTTGAGCAATTGACGCCGGAGGAGCAGCAATCGGTCCGCGCTGGGGAGATTCAGCTCGGTTATACACCCGATATGGTCTTTCTTGCGCTCGGCGAACCGGATCGAAAAATCACGCGGCGGACAAAAGACGATAACTTGAACATTTGGATTTACCAAGGGCGGTTTGTCAGCACGGAAACTGTTCGCGTTCGGGATCAGTTTGGAAGTTTTCGTCCGGTGCATCCGACCCTTTACCTCGATCGGACGGTCGAGCATGTTTACACGAAAGCCCGAGTGGTTTTCGAGGACGGCCGAGTGATTTCGATCGAACAGTCCGACCGGTAAACATTGATTTTTTAATACGGTTCGGTTTGGATCGGGAACGCTCGCATCCCGTGGCTGTTGAGCCACTTTATAGTTATGGATATCACTGCACTTGCTCATCACATTCTCCGCATGCTCTACCGCCGAGGTGGCCATGAAGTTGGCATCTTGGCGACCGCCGACAAATCAGGAGTGCCGCACTCGGTCTATATGGGGACCGTAACTTCCCCGGTGGTCGATCGGCTGCTGACGATGACTGCACCTGAGAGTCGCAAGATCGCGAATATCTTGGAAAACCCTCGGGTCGAATGGCTTTTCGTCGATGAAGAGAAGGAAGAGCTGCTCTATTTATATGGAAAGGCTCGGGTTTTGGAGGAGCCGGCGGAGGTGGAGGCGGCTTGGCAGAAAATTTCCGATAAAAGCCGCGCATATTTCATGCTTTATCAGGATGTCGGAATCCAGTTCCTGATTGTTGAAACCGAAGTCGAAAAGTTCGAGTACCGGGTTCCGCGTAAAAATGAGGTCCACGTTGCGACAGCTGCTGAGATCCGATCGGTTCTCGCAGAGGAAAATGTCTGACCGGTGCTTCGCTTGACGACCGAGCGAAAGAAAATCGAAAGAATTGCCTTTAAAAGAGGATGAAGCGGGCGCTTTGCCAAAGACCGGCTCTTCCTGAAACCGGAAGCGATTGTTATTTCAGGAAAAGACCGGTCCGATCATTTACTATTTATTTGGCGCACGCCCGCCTCATCCAACCTATCGCACACGCATAGGGAAAATTCTTAAATTTACTCGTCTCAGATAAAGACCGGTCGGGAGTTCGGTTGGCTCGTCTGGGATTTCGGTCTGTTTTCGCTTTGTGGGAACCATTATACGGACGAGGTCGGACATTTGCAGGGGGATGTGAAATGTTTTTTCGTTTTTTGAACGACTTCTACAAATCGGTCAGACATTGACCCGATTGGGTGAATAAGGTATGCTTGGCATGTAACACAGAACTTGAATTTTTAAAAACATTATGAGTAAGGAAACGATTATAGAAGAGTTGAAGATCGCCTATGCGATGGAGTTGGAAACCATTCAAAGTTACATCGCCGCTTCCGTTAATCTCGATGGGGTCCTTTCGAAAGTTGTAAAAGATGAGTTGAAAAAGGATATTCCAGAGGAGCTGGAGCACGCGCAAAAGTTGGCGGAGCGGATCAAAATTCTCGGCGGAACGGTCCCCGGTTCGTTTGATCTCGAGCGGAATCAGCGTTTTCTCCAGCCGACCGAAGATTCGACCGATGTGATCTCCATTATTAAGGGAGTCATCGATGCCGAGGAGGCCGGAATCGAGCAATACGGGCGGATCATCGAGAAGTGCGAGGGCGTCGATTACGTTACGCAGGATCTCGTGATTGAAATCCTAGGTGAGGAGGAGCATCACCGCCGCGAGTTCGCCGGGTTTCTCAAAGAATATGAGCGATTTCAAGCCGCTGCCGGTTAAGCACCCGGTTCATTTAGTTTAGTCATCTGCAATTGGACTGGCCGCGATTATTTTCATCGCGGCCATTTCATGTACGGGATTCGCGGATCCACTCAAAGAGCTTCCGTAAGGCTACGCCGCGATGACTGAGGCGATCTTTTTCCTCTGCGGAAATTTCAGCAAAAGTTTTATCAAGCCCGTCCGGCACGAAAATCGGATCGTATCCGAAGCCGCCTTCTCCGCGT
The DNA here is from genome assembly GCA_035302665.1 of Opitutales bacterium. Lineage (GTDB taxonomy): Bacteria > Verrucomicrobiota > Verrucomicrobiia > Opitutales > T3Sed10-336 > DATGSL01. Next base: position 2,261 of record DATGSL010000387.1, read on the forward strand.
TCTTTATCGATGATCCGGCCGGAGCAAATGCCTTCAAAGGTTTTCTCGATATGGTCCGGTCCGAGAAGGGCCAGGACGCAGACGAAGCAAGCGCCTCGTTTTGACGGCGGAAATCGATCCAAATGTTTGAGAAGCTTGGCGCGGTTTTCCGCATCGGTTGCCGCCGGACCGGCAAATCGGGCAGAATGAAGCCCGGGCGCGCCGTCAAGAGCATCGACTTCCAAGCCGCTGTCGTCGGCGAGGATCCAATCGGACGGTGCGACCTGCGGCCGAAGTGCACGGGCTTTTAAAAGCGCATTTCCGGAAAAAGTTTCCGCATTTTCATCGACCTCGGGCATGTCGCCGGTGTGCGTCGCCGGATAGACTTCCGCATCAATTCCGGCTTCCCGGAAAA
>DATGSL010000388.1:0-4271 GCA_035302665.1 Opitutales bacterium
CCCACAATCCGAATCCGCGGCATCTCTTTCATGATGATCCTCGTCGCTTCGACGCCGTTGAGACGCGGCATACTGACATCCATGACAATAACATCCGGTTCAGTCTCCCGCGCCAGATCAACGGCCATCTGCCCATCGGAGGCTTCGCTGATCACATCAAAATCTGGCTGCTCCCGAAGCAAACCGGCCAAGCCTTCGCGCAAAATCTTGTGATCGTCTGCGAGCAAAATCCGAATCTTGCCTTGTCCCGAAGGGCTTTCCTCGACTGTCTCCCCTTCTCTTTTTGCCCCGAGCGCAGGCGGCTCACTTACCCCTGCCACCGCTGCACTGGCTGCATGCTGACGGACCCGGATCCGAACCATTGTTCCATTGCCGGGAGCCGTGTCCAAATTCATCGTTCCTCCGAGCAATTCCAGCCGCTCTTCGATACTGAATAATCCAAAACCGGCATTCGCCGCTTGCTTCACTCGCAACTGCTCCGGATCAAAGCCGATTCCACCATCACTCACGCAAACCTCGATCGTACCGTCGTCCCGTTCCAGCGTGACTTTCGCCGTCTTCACCCGCGCATGTTTGACGATATTAAAAAGGAGTTCGCGTACCGCCTGAAAAAGAAAAGCCCGCAAGGTTTCAACCTCGGGTCCGACTTCCTCTTCTCCTTCCACCGTCACCTCGAGACCATGATCGTCGTGCATCCTTCTGGCCAACCACGCAAAGGCCGGCCCCAGCCCCGCATCGTAAAGAATCGGCGGACTCAATTCCACCGTCAGGGAGCGCGAAGCTTCGATCGAGCGCTCAAGCAAATCATCGATGCGCTTCAAACCTTCATTCAGCGATTCGTTTTCAGCGGAATGGCTAAGCATCCCGACCTGCATCTTTGCAGCCACGAGAATCTGCTGCAAATGATCGTGTAAAAGTTCCGCAAGACGGCGGCGTTCGCGCTCTTCGACTTCCGTCAACTGCCCCGCGAGCATTTGAAGCTGTGTTGCCCGCTGCTCGGCCTCCGCTGTGCGTTCCGCAATCCGCTTCTCAAGGGTTTCGTTCAAGGCTCGCAACCAGGTTTCAGCCCGTTTCCGCCCCGTGTAGTCACGCAGAATCTTAACATAACCGAGAATCTCGCCATCCTCGCATTTTAACGGAGAAGTTTGCCCACTCGCCCAAAACCGGCTCCCATCCTTCCGCACATACCACCGCTCGTCATCAGCGCCACCCTCGACCCGGGCACGTCCCGACTCCGCATCCGGAATATTTTTCCGCCGATCCTCCGCCGTAAAAATGATATCGATCGATTGCCCTAAAATCTCCTCCTCCTTATAACCGAGAAGGCGCTCCGCACCCGAATTCCACGACTGAATCCGAAGCCCGTGATCCATCGTAAAAATCGCATATTCGATGGTGCTTTCAACAATCAGCCGAAAACGCTCCTCGCTCCGACGAAGCGCATCGACCGCCTCGCGCCGCTCCGTAATATCGCTCCCGATAACCGAGAATCCGGCCCGCGATGGATAAATGCGGCGTTCATACCAACGGCCGCTAATCGGATCGCGATACTCGATCCGCCTTTGAACATTCTTTTCCTTAGCTTCCAGTAACGCATCGTGATAGGGACTGCCGATCAATTCGGGGAAAACCTCCCATTTCACGCGGCCCAAAAGCTCCTCAACCGGACGTCCGCGCGCCTCGACCGAACGCTCATTTACATAAACAAAGCGAAAATCATGATCGAGGAGCACAAAAGGATCCTGCACACTCGTCAAAATCGCCTGACGTTGCTCCAAAAGATCCCGCACGTCATACTGCCGCCGCCGGGTCCGCAACGCATTGCGAAGCGCATGCTCCAGCCACGAATCCGATACCGGCAAATCGAGAAAAAGAAGATTGCCCGATGTCTGACCCGACGCGAGCTCCCCAAGGACCTCAGGTGACGCCGCACCGGTTGTCACCACGATCATCGGCAAATCCGACCATGCCGGCTGGTCCGCGGCCAAACGTTCCAGCGCGCCAATACCGGCCTCCTGCAAAACCTCATCAGAAACAACAACGGCACCCGCACCTTCGGCAATTGCTCGAACGCACTGATCGAAATCGCACACCGTTTCCGCGGAAAACCCTTTGCGCTCAAGAACCTTTGTCAAATCGGAGGCTTTCCGATCATCACCCACGCAAACCAAGATCCGTTCATCCGTGGTAATCGCCTTCTGTTCACTCGCCATGGAATCAGTCAAAATAAGAATGGCTCACTCGTTGAGATTTGAGAACGATCAACGCAACCGACAAGTATGATCTCTGACTTCGGGAAAAAACTGGTTGGAAAAAGCGCCGTGGCCCTCGGGCTATATCGGGTAAAATAAAGGCGGACCGATCTCCGCATCTTTACCAGCTTCCTCCGTTGATGAAGCAATAGGCGGATGGCCGAAAAGGTGAATTCATTTTTCCTTCAGAAGCTTTCACAGTTGCAGTCGTTGATACAGAAAACAACCAGCCCATTTAAAACAATGGCCCGACTGGTTGAGCGGATTCATTCTATCGCCTCTTCTCCGACTTGCAACCCCTATCGAACATCTTCTCGAATCGGTTGTCATCTATTTCGCGAGATCCCGCTTGCGACGTCTGTTCGGAAGATAAAGTTCGGCCATCTCCTTCCATAAAAAACGATACGGCTTTCCCGCCCACTCCGGACCGGCATAATGAACGCCGACCCTCGGCGTGCGCTCGATCTCCGAATCGGCTAACCGCACGCCCCGATCCTCAAGCCAGAGATCGGAACCGCCGGTCGCACACTTGCGATTGAAACCTCCATCGATGTCGAGCCCTTTTGTCAGACGCGCCGGCCCCGAATAAACGCCCGCACCGCGAATGAGGATCGCGGCAGGATATTCCTCCGGTCCGGTTACGATATTGAGCAACCAGTGGATCCCGTAGCAGAGGTAGACATAAAAAAATCCGGGAGGCCCGAACATGACGCTCGTCCGCGGAGTCACGCCACGGCTCGCGTGCGAAGCCCGATCGTCAAATCCGTCGTAAGCCTCGACTTCATGGATCGGAAATTCCGCCCGGCTTCCGTCCTCAAACCGCCGAACAAGCGACTGCCCCAGAAGATCCCGAGCAACCTCAAGAGTCGGACGGTTGTAAAATTCAACTGGTAGAGGCCTATTTCTTTCAATCATTGCAACAATCGTTTTTCGGTGCGCCAACCGGATTAGACCCAAACTCTTCGGCAGGTTCCGAAATATTTGCTGTTTTTGCACACATGACTATTCTCTTTTTTCCGTGAAAAAACTTGAAACCATTTTATTTGATCTCGACGGAACGCTGATCGACCAGTTTGGGGCGATTTTTCGGTGTTACGAACATACCTTCAAGAAACTCGACCTGCCACCCCTCAGCTACGAGGAGGTAAAAAACTATGTCGGCGGATCGCTCGACGCAACCATACGAGAACTGGTCGGCGATGAACTTTATCCCGAGGCCATCCGGCTTTACCGGGAGCATTTCGAAAAAATCCGCCTCGAGGACCTGCATGTGTTTCCAGGCGTCGAGTGGCTTTTGCCCGAATTGAAAGCAAAAGGACTCCAGCTCGCCGTCTTCACCAATAAACACGGAGGAAATGCGCGCGCGATTTGCAAACACCTCTCCTTTACCGACCATGTCGAACGGGTTTTCGGCGCGCTCGACACCCCTTATCATAAACCCGATCCGGAGTTTACAAACTACGCACTCAAGGAACTGGGCGCACGTGTCGAAACAACTTGCCTGATCGGCGATTCCCCTTGGGATATCCAAGCCGCCAAAAATGTCGGCATGAAAGCCTACTGCGTGACAACCGGCACCCACAATCGCTCTGAACTGGCCAACGCCGGTGCCGACGCGATTTTCGATGACTTTTTCGAACTCGGCGAAGAGGGTTTCGGTCTCACACCCGGACCGGCCGAAATCCATAAATAAAGGTCTGCCAAAACGAGCTCCTTTTTCTCCTGCGACTGCTAACCGAAATCGGCGAGGAGCAGGAGCTGCTGCATTATCTGCAAACGTACCGAAATAGAGGTCGAACTTGTTGAGTCAAATCGGCCGGGACTCAAAAAACGGAAAAATCCGGACAAGAAAAAGGCGGGTCGCCTACCCCTAAACGACCCGCCAGCTGCTTTCTTTCTTAGTTACCCCAAAACCCCCGCTAGGCGGGGGAAATTTGATTATGGCTCTAATGAAACATCCACCCGGTGAGAATGCAAGCACTTTTTTGCAAAAAATGCATTTTTTCTTAAAAAAGTTCT
>DATGSL010000389.1:0-4051 GCA_035302665.1 Opitutales bacterium
GATGCGAGAACGTCGAGCTGGCGATTGACAAAACGATTGGCGGCTTCACCGGCGACTGCTTCAATCCGTCGGACTCCAGCCGCAATGGCCGATTCGCTGACAATTTTAAACAGGCCGACTTCGCTCGTCGTCGAAACGTGGGTGCCTCCGCAAAGTTCGACGGAATATCCGCCGATATCGACCACGCGGACGATATCGCCATATTTTTCGCCGAAAACCGCGATGCAGTTTTCAGGTTTTTGGTCGAAAGGCATTTCGCTCGTTTTTACCCGATGGTTTTCGAGGATTTTCTCGTTCACGAGCGATTCGATCTTCCTGAGTTCCTCCTCTTTAACTGCTTCAAAATGAGTGAAGTCAAAGCGCAAACGGTTTTCGGTCACAAGAGAACCGGCCTGCCGGACGTGCGTTCCGAGAACTCTTCGGAGAGCTTCGTTCAGTAGGTGCGTCGCGGTGTGGTGACGTTGAACGCCGATACGGAACGGTAAATCGACTTGAAGAACGGCTTCGGTGCCCGGTTCGATTCCGTTGATTTCCTCTTTTATCTGGTGGAGGTAGCGGTCGTGCCCATCGGCAATCGTCGTGACGACGTTGAGATTTCGGTCGCCGATTTCGATTTTTCCGCGATCCCCGATCTGGCCGCCCATCTCTGCGTAGAAGGGAGTCCGGTCGAAAACAAGATACGTTTTTTCGTCGTCGCGAACGACATCGGTGAGTTTTGCGCGGAAATTTTCGAGCCGCTCGATCTTGTAACCGTCAAATTCGGTCGCTTCGCCATCGCCGTCATCGTGTTGGACGGAAATGGTGCTTTTTTGTTGAGCGGCGCGGGCGCGTGAACGCTGCGTTTCCATTTCCCGTTCAAATCCTTCGAGGTCGACCGTTAGGCTCCGTTCGCGAGCGAGGAGTTCTGTAAGGTCGAGCGGAAATCCGTAGGTGTCATAGAGGACAAAGGCATCGGTTCCAGAAATTTCCTTTGATGCAGCGCTCTCTTCGGCAACTTTTTCAAAAAGCTGAATTCCGCGATCGAGGGTGCGGCTAAAACCTTCCTCCTCGGAACGGATGACTCTGCGAATCGTCGTTTCCTGTTCGATCAGTTCTGGGAAAACTGGTCCGAGTGTTTCGAGGACCGGTCCGACAAGTTTTTCGAAAAAACCGGATTCCATGCCGAGTCTCCGTCCGAAAAGAACGGCGCGGCGCAGGATTCGGCGGAGAACGTAATTCCGCCCTTCGTTGCCGGGCAAAATTCCGTCTGCGATCGAGCACGAGAGGGCGCGGATATGGTCGGCGAGGACCCGAAAGGCGCAGTCGGTGAACTCCTGTTCGGAAAGATTTTCGCGCGAATCGGGAAAGGTTCCGGTATATTTTTTGCCCGAAAGTTTTTCGATCTCGCGGAAAAAAGGTTGGAAAACGTCGCTGTTGTAGTTGCTGGGAACCTCGCCGATTTCTGTGAAGTTTTTCGTTGTCGCAAGAATCCCTGCGATCCGCTCAAAACCCATACCGGTATCGACGAAATTGCTTTTGAGCGGTTCAAAAGTTCCGTCGGGCAGGGCGTTGAACTGGATAAAGACGTTGTTCCAAAGCTCCATGCAATAGGGAGAATCGCCGTCGACGAGCTTGCCCTTCGTGTCGCCTTTTTCGGTCAGATCGATATGGATTTCCGAGCAGGGGCCGCACGGTCCGGTATCACCCATCGCCCAGAAGCATTCATCCGTTTTGATGATGTGAACTTCCGGATCGAGTCCGGCTCTTTCAAAGATCGCGGCCCAGATATCCCAAGCTTCCTGATCGAATTCCGCAGGATCGCCTTCACCCGGTTGATAAACGGTTGCATAGAGCCGTTCTTTTGGAAATTTCCAAACTTCGGTCAGCAATTCCCACGACCATTCGAGCGATTCCTTTTTAAAAAAATCGCCGAATGACCAGTTTCCGAGCATTTCGAAAAAGGTCTGGTGGTAGCTATCGAAACCGACATCTTCGAGGTCGTTGTGTTTTCCGCCGGCGCGGATGCATTTTTGGGTATTGGCTACGCGTGGATGCGGTGCTTTCCGTTCACCGAGAAAATAGGGGACGAATTGGTTCATCCCGGCGTTGGTGAAAAGCAGGTTCGGCGCATCCGGCATCAGCGAACTGGAAGGGACAATCACGTGGCCCTTGCTGACAAAGAAATCGAGAAAAGATTGTCGGATCTCGGAGGAAGTCATGAAGTTTTGCGTTTAAAAAACGGAATCGACCGGAACGAACGACCGCCGGTGAAAAGGTTGAGAATGAATCGGCTTCACCCTTCCAGTCAACCGGCGATCGTTTGAAAGAAGCGCTTTTGTTATCTACTTATCAAGATTTTTGACGATTGCTTCGCCCATTTCGGTCGTGCTGACGCTGGAGCCGCCGAAGGCGATATCGCCGGTCCGAATGCCGGCGGTGACGGCTGCTCGAACGGCTTCCTCGATCTTCGTTGCGAGATCGTTTCGGCCGAAGCTGAAGCGGAGCATCATCGCGGCGGAAAGGATCTGGGCGCACGGATTGGCGAGATTTTTCCCGGCGATATCGGGTGCGGTTCCGCCCGCTGGTTCGTAAAGTCCGAAGGAATGACCGACGCTGTTTTTTCCGAGGCCGAGGCTTGCGGAGGAAAGCATTCCGAGCGAACCGCAGATGATCGCCATTTCGTCGGAAAGGATGTCGCCGAACATGTTTTCGGTCAAAATAACGTCAAATTGATTCGGATCGCGGGCCATTTGCATCGCGGCGTTGTCGATATACATATGGCTGAGCTCAATTTCAGGAGCATTTTTTGCAATATAATCGGTAACCGTCTTCCGCCAAAGGACGGAAGTCTCGAGAACGTTTGCCTTATCGACCGAGCAAATCTTCTTTTGGCGTGGGAGAGCGGCATCGATCGCGACTTGCGTGATTCGCTCGATTTCGCTTTTGCGGTAAATCATCGTATCGACCGCTTGGATGTCGCCGTCGTCGAGCGTGACCGTTTCTTTCGGAAGTCCAAAATAAAGACCGCCGGTCAATTCGCGGATGCAGACGATGTCGATTCCGTCGGGAATCCGTTCGGTTTTGAGGGGAGAAGCATCGAGGAGCTGCGGATAAAGGAGACCTGGCCGGATATTTGCGAAGAGGGAAAAATGTTTTCGCAGAGGAAGGAGCGAGGCCCGTTCCGGCTGTTCGTGCGGAGGCAGACTCTCCCATTTCGGTCCGCCGACGGAACCGAAAAGGATCGCATCGTTTTCGCCGCAAAGCTTCAACGTTTCATCGGGCAGCGCTTTGCCGTGTCGATCGATCGCGATCCCACCGACATCGGCCGACTGGTATTCCAGACGGAGGTCATGGGCTTTGGCCACGCGTTCCAACACCTCAAGAGTGACGTCCATGACTTCCGGTCCGATGCCATCTCCGGGCAAAACTGCAAATTTGAGTCTTTCCATTAGATCAATATCAGTAGATTCTAACGGCGGGTAAAAGAAAATTATTTTAAAATCCTTCCGGAACAGTTACCTGTATCTCTTGACCAAAGAAATTATCGACCGTCAGACAGGGTTCAATCTACGGTGGATATAACTAGGATTCGCTTCTCTTCTTATCAGCAAAATGTTTTTGATGAAAAACTTCCGTTCGGCATCTCTTCGCGCGCTTGCGGGATTGAGCCTTTTTCTGACCTCCTGTCAGACGCCGAATTTGACGCCTGAGGAGCCGAGGGAAGAAAGAGAAGAAGCGAGCGGCATTCAGGGGAAATACGAGGAGGAGATCCGGGCAATCCTGAAAATGGCGAGGAGCGGCGATTGGGAAGGGGCCGATATCCAGTCGGCTGGCCTTTACGCGATTGATCCTGATGAACCGCGCGTCAAACGTTTGCGGAATTGGGTCCAGGCGGAGGTTAAGCGGCGGAGTGATCGGGCACTTGAACAGGAGCTTGCTACGATTTCCGCCCAAGATTCGCGCTTCAATCCGACCGTGCGCAGCACTTTTTTGGAAAACCGAAAGCGGGGTCTTCCGCTGCCGATGGATGTGCGCGAGTCCTTGCAGGAGATCGACTCGACCCGCCTGATTC
>DATGSL010000390.1:0-7105 GCA_035302665.1 Opitutales bacterium
CTGCCTGGACCCGCCTCGGCGGCCGTCTCCCCAAACGGATGTTGAAAGAAAAATCTCCAAAAATCGCGCGGCCAAAAAGAAAACGGCGACCACGCGTTCCCCGAATCCCTCAATCGCCACCGGCCGAAACTCCGGTTGAAGAGAAAACGGAAACCGATCCTCCTCAAGAAAGGATCGTATCGACTGAAAAACGTCGAAGTCGATTCGACCGCGCCAAACGCCGCGGACTTTAAGCCGTTTCCTTCTGTTCTTTCATACCGCTGGTCAGTTCCAGCCTGCGTCGCTCACAAATTCTCCTTGCCATTGCGGGAAACATCGCAAAAAGTTGATTTTACAGCTCTTCAGCAGCTGTTCTTTCACCAATTTAATCAACTCCAATCCCAAAATACCTTCCATGCCCAGAGCTTTTCCAGAGTTTTCCGAACTCCGCTTTCTGGACTGTTGTTAAAAAACCTCCGGCTGAGTCATCGGCCGACAACCCCGTTTTGCGAACGATTTGTTCGAGCATCGCGAAACCTTCTAAAACCAATCCATAAATCGAGATGAAATCCACGTTTATCTACTCCCGGGAAAAGCCGCACGGTTTTACCCTCATCGAACTTCTCACTGTCATCGCAATTATCGGAATTTTGGCGTCCATTCTCATTCCTGTGATCGGCCAAGTCAGAGAAAAAGCTCACCAAATAAACTGCCTGAGCAATCAGCGCCAAATCGGTTTGGCAATTCTCACCTACGAATCGGAAAACGGCGTCCTTCCGGGCCCGACCCGCCGGGCGGTGATGAGTCCTCTCAATCCGAATCGGCCAGGTGCCGACCGCCCGAGGGACCAGTGGTCAGATCACAATGTCTGCATGAGCCTTCTTCTGGAGGATTACATGGGCGAGTATCAGGAAAATGATCCGGGTCCGTTCATCTGCCAATCGAACTACGACGGCACTGTGGCAACGAATGACAAAATGGTCTTTATCCTAAACCGAAACAAAGACACTGTCCCCGCTCATTTTTTCGGTGATGCATCGGCAGCCTTTCAAAATCCTCCGCGCACCTTGGCGCAGATCCAATCAGTGAGCCGGACTGCAGAAGGAAGGCAGATCACCGAACTCAGCATGATCTGGATGATCTCCGATCTCGATGTCGAAAATTACACAAACACAGGCGGAATTGCCGGAGTCCAATCCGGGCCACCTCACAGCGACGGAAGAAACTATGTTTTCTTCGACGGCCATGCGGAATATCGTAAAAGAGGAGATTTTCCCCGCGGCTCCGGAGACCTCGGAAACGAATAATCCGACAACTCCAGCCCCTTTTCAGAAGCTCCGCTCGCTCTCTTTTCACGAGGCAGCGGAGCTTTTTTACGAACTGCTTCCGAACCGAACTCAGTAGAAGAGCACCTTTGCACGCTGCTCAGCAAAAGTTTTAAACTTCTCCGATTCGCGCCAGTCCTGAATAATTTTCTCCGGATCCTCGCGGTTGTTCAGAGCATCGAGAACCGATTGCGCGCCGAGCAGACCGCGAAGGGAATCGATCTTGTAGCGTTCCGGATGAATTTTTAGAAGCGCATCGAGCATATGAACGCCGGCCGCAACCGGGCTGACGGTGTCGCGATTCGTAATGACTACCCGGAACCCGTGACAAACCTCACCGGTAAACTGATACGGCGCGTTCTTCCTCCCGGTAACATCGGTCGCCGCGGGAATAAAGGTCGTCCGCATAAACCAAAGTCCGGGAAGGTTCCGCGAATTCATTTCAGCGGTCAATCGATCGCCGTCGATCCAAGGCGCGCCGAGATACTCAAACGGCCGATCGGTTCCTCGGCCGACCGATACATCTTTGTTCCCTTCCGTTAAAGCGACCATCGTGTAGAGCAATTCCTCGTCGACCGAACGCATATTCGGCGACGGATTCACCCACGGCAGACCGGTTTGATCGAAATAAAGATCGCGGGTCCAGCCTTCCATCTTGACGATTTCCAGCTCGGGACGGATCTCATAAAACTCGTAATAAAGCTGAGCCATTTCCCCAACCGTCATCCCGTGAGCGATCGGCATCGGAACAAACGATGTGAAGCGCCCGACCAGATCGTCGTCCTGCACCGGCCCGTCGAACCAATTGCCCTGAATCGGATTCGGCCGGTCGAGAACGAGGAAACGGATTTCGCTTTCCTCCGCTTTTTTCATGAATTCCCCCATCGTGGCGATGTAGGTATAAAAGCGCGCCCCGATATCCTGCATATCGAAAACAACCGTATCGATCCCTTCGAGCATCTCATCGGTCGGAATCCGCGTTGCTCCGTAGAGACTGTAAATCGGAAGACCGGTCGCCTCATCGACACCATCGGAAACACTTTCGTCCGATGTTCCGCGAAAGCCATGTTCCGGAGAAAAAAGAGCTACGAGCTCGATATCAGGCCGATCTGCCAGAAGATCGAGAATGTGGACCCCGCTGCGGTTGATCGACGAATGGTTGCCGATAATCCCAAGCCTTTGCCCGCGCAGACGTCCGAAATCTTCCCGCTCTAAAACATCGAGTCCGGTTAAAATCGTAACCGTTTCGGTCTGATCGAGCCGGTTTCCACCCGATTCGGAAAAAGTCGCACAGCCCGCAGCGAAAAGTGCGTATGCCGAGAAGAGGATCGAAAAAATTGTCCGGAAAAAGAAAGGCAGAAAAGGATGCATCGCTTGGTTTGGAGTTCGATTCCTTTAAACCGACCGCAGCCGCCGCTGTCAAGCAGCGGAAAACTCCCTCACCAAACGCAACTACCGAACCTCTTCCGCAACCAGTTCTTCGGCCGATTCCTTCATGAATTGATCGACCATGATCGCGATCGCACCGTCTCCGGTCACATTCGTCGCCGTTCCGAAACTATCCTGCGCCATATAAAGCGCAATCATCAGCCCGAGCGCCGTTTCACCAAATCCGAGCATCGTGCTCAACAATCCCAACGCCGCCATAACCGCTCCGCCGGGAACTCCGGGAGCCGCGATCATGATCACACCAAGCATCAGAATAAAGGGAAACATCATGCCAAAGGTCGGCATCGAAAGCTGATTCGAAAGCACCATCACCGCCACCGAACAGAAAACCAACGTAATCGTGCTTCCAGCCAAATGGATCGTCGCACAAAGGGGAACCGCCGAATCGGCAATTCCTCCACTGACGTTGATTTTCTTCGCCTGACTCACCGTTACCGGAATCGTCGCCGCACTCGACATCGTCCCCAGTCCGGTAAAGTAAGCCGGAAGCATCGTTTTCAACGCTATGAATGGATGGATCCCCGAAATGACCCCGGCACTCAAATAGAGCACGATCAACCAAATCCAATGGACGACAACCGCCATCACCAGAACGACTCCGAATGCTTTCAAAGTATGGAAAACCGCCCCATCGGCTGCCAATTCGGCGAAAATACTCGCGATGTAAAACGGAAGAATCGGAATGATAACGCCCCAAATCAGTCGCTCGACGATCTCTTTTCCTTCGTCAAAAAACGCCCGCAGCGTCGGACTTTCTATTCTTGTAATCCCGATTCCAAAGACAAAAGCCGCAACCAGCGCGGTCATCACACCGGTAATTGGCTCAATTGCCAGCTCAAAATAAGGCTCGACCCCGGCACTTTCGCCCGCTGTTTCTCCGCCCACCCCGATCAACATCGGCATGATCACCCGCGCGACCAGATAAGCCAATATACCAGCCAAAATCGTCGACGCGTAGGCAAAAGCCGACGTCAGTCCAAGCATTTTTCCCGAATGTTTCCCGAAACTCGCGATCCCACTCGCGATGAAGAAAATAATAATCAGCGGAATCGTGAATCCGAGAAGCTGCCCGAAAAGCCCTTTAAAGGTAACAATGATCCTCGTCAGAGACTCCGGCGCGACGAATCCGACAAGAATACCGAGGACAATTCCGAGAAATAATTTAATAATTAAGCGCAAAACAGATTCCCTCTTTGAAAATGACCGCTTGGATCAAAAGCGATATATGCGGAAATTGCTGCTGATGATCAAGCCGCTTCTCGGTTCCGTCATCCGCCGGAGGACGCCGCAGGTTTCCAGCACGCCGACCGATCGAGAGCTGAAAGCCCGCTTCACCGGTGTTGAGCGAGTTCCAAAATCCGATCGAAGACTTCTTTCTCCAGCGGCATAACCGACAATCGGCTTTGCCGAACCAAAGGAATTTCGGCCAACGAAGCATCCTTTTTGATCTGATCGAGAGAAACCGGATTTGCGATCGGTTCGACGGCTTTGAGTTCGACTGCAACCCAGCGGTCATCGTCGATCGTCGGATCGGGAAAAGCTTCCCTGACCACTTCTGCGATCCCGACGATTCTGCGCTCCTTAACGCTGTGATAAAAGAAGACCCGATCGCCGACCTTCATGTTTTTCAGGTTGTTTCGCGCCTGATAATTTCGGACACCATCCCAGACGGTCTTTCCGTCGCGCACGAGATCATCCCAAGAATAATCTTCAGGTTCCTGCTTCACGAGCCAATAGTTCATACCACAAATTGAAGCCAAATCCGGAGAACTGGAAAGCTGAAAAGCCCGATTTGGAAACCGAACGGCTAGTCTTAAGAGTTATAAATTCGCGTAGTTACTTTCGAGTGTTTTCTGAGGGAAGGCGGCGGCTCCGCGCTGTGGTTTCTTGTTGAGGGTTTCTTCTTGTGGGCTATTGCCAATCAGGAGATTGGCGCTCCCGGGCCGCGCCGATCTCCCGATCAACATTAGGGCTACGAGCGAACGATCCCCTTTTTTTCTCGCAGTCGAAGAGACTTTAGTTCGTCGCGGGCCTTACCATGAGGCAATTCGAGATTATTTCGCTAACTTTTTTAAGTAAATCGTAGCCATTCCCCCATAAAGAGAAAATTCCATCGATGGGCGCTTCCAAACTTTCTGTTGAAATCAATTCGCCCTCTGACATTGTAAGGTTGTGCAAGATGCCAACAAAAAAGATTCCGAAGCGGTGAATTTCGAGGATGCGCTTGAACGGCTCGAAAAGATCGTGGAGGCGATGGAGGAAGGAGAAATCTCCCTCGATGATCTCTTGAGTAAATACGAAGAAGGCAACAACCTGCTGAAAGTATGCAACCGGCGCCTGCGCGATGCGGAACTCAAAATCGAACTCCTCAAAAAGAACGCTGAGGGGGAAACGACGGTTCCGCTCGAAAGCGAGCCTTCCTGATTTTTCGTTTTTTCGTTTAAGTCTGAACAATGCCCGACCACCCTTCCAATCAAGGCGCCAAACTTCTTCCTACGATCAGAGGTCCCGAGGATCTCAAGCGCCTTGCCCCGGACGAACTTCCCAAACTAGCTGCGGAAATTCGCGATGAAATCCTCGCCGTAACCTCCGTCAATGGCGGCCATGTCGGGCCAAATCTCGGAGTTGTCGAACTGACGATCGCCCTTCACCGCGTCTTTTCGACACCGGAAGACCAATTTGTGATGGATGTTTCCCACCAAGGTTACGTCCACAAGTTGCTGACCGGCCGCCAGGGAAAACGTTTTCAAAAGATCCGGAAAAGCGATGGCCTGAGCGGATTTCTCGCCCGCAGCGAGAGCGAGCACGATAGCTGGGGCGCAGGCCACGCCGGCACCGCTCTCTCCGCCGCTCTCGGAATGGCAACCGCGCGCGATCTCCGCGGCAGCAACGAACATGTCGTCGCGCTCATCGGCGACGCCGCGCTTACCTGCGGAATCAGCATGGAGGCGCTGAACAACGTCGCGACAGCCACCAAAAGGCTGATCATCGTTCTCAACGACAACGAATGGTCGATCAGCCGCAATGTCGGCGCTCTTTCGAAATACCTGACAGAGCTGATCACCAATCCGGTTTACAACCGCATCCACGACGATTTCGGCTCCTTGTTGAGAAAAATGCCGGGCGGAAATTCGGTCGTTCGACTCGCCTCAAAAGCAAAATTGAGCGCCAAAAATATTGTCGCACCGGCCAGCCTCTTCGAAAAATACGGCGTCCGTTACATCGGGCCGATCGACGGACACGATATTCCGCTTCTGGTCAAAAACCTCGAATTCGCAAAAACGGTCGACGAGCCGGTTTTCCTTCACGTCATCACGACCAAAGGCCGCGGCTACGACGTTGCGATTCGACATCCGGAAAAATTTCACGGAACAAGCCCATTCGATATCGAAACCGGAAAAAGCAAAGGATCGGCCCGGCCAACGGCTCCAGCCTATCAGGATGTTTTCGGCTCGGTGATGGTCAGCTTCGCCGCGAAAGACAAACGCGTGATCGGCATCACCGCGGCAATGGCTTCCGGAACAGGACTTTCTAAACTCGCCCAAGAAGCGCCCGAACAATTTTTCGACGTCGGAATCGCCGAAGAACATGCGGTCCTCTTTGCCGGAGGATTGGCGACCAAAGGGTTTCATCCAGTCTGCGCGATTTACAGCACCTTTTTACAACGGGCCTTCGACCAGATCGTTCACGATATTTGTCTCCAAAACCTTCCGGTCACCTTCGCAATGGACCGCGCCGGAATTTCCCCGAACGACGGGCCGACCCACCACGGACTTTACGATCTCTCCTATCTGCGCTGTGTGCCGAATGCGACCGTGATGCAGCCGCGCAACGAAGACGAACTCGTCGATATGCTGCACACCTCTTTGGAAACACCGGCGCCGATGTTTATTCGTTACCCTCGCGGTGCGGCCGAAGGAGTGCGGATCAAGGACAACCCTCAATTGCTCGAAATCGGAAAAGCCGAGACGATCCGCGAAGGTGAAAACATCGCTATCTGGGCGCTCGGACCGATGGTAAAAGTTGCTATTCAGATCGCCGATCGCCTCAAGGCGGAAGAAGGCCTGAACGCAACGGTGGTCAACGCACGTTTTGTGAAGCCGCTCGACCGGACCCTTCTCCTCAAGCACGCAGATCAAACGAATCTGATCGTGACGATGGAAGACCACACGCTGCCCGGCGGTTTCGGAAGCGCGGTTCAGGAAACCTTGATGGACGCCCGTCGCAACGTAGCTGTCGAGCGAATTGGCTGGCCCGATGAATTTGTCGATCACGGTTCATCGGTCGAATCGCTGCGCGAAGCCTACGGCCTCTCCCCAGAGGCGATTTACGATCGGATTCTTGCTCGAATA
>DATGSL010000391.1:0-3358 GCA_035302665.1 Opitutales bacterium
TTTACATCATCGGGCACATCGTCCCAGGAACGTTTTGGTTTGCGGTCTCCGGCCAGATAGTAACGGAGAGCATCGAAATCGATCGCCTCGAGATCTTTGCTCGCCCAGTGGGTCGGCAGCGGTTTTTCCTCGAAGGTTTTAAGTGCTTTGTGACGGAATTCGCGAATCCAGTCCGGCTCCTCTTTTACATCACTGATGTAATCGATGACTTCGGGAGAAAGGCCGGTGCCTGCGTCATATTTGTGTTCTTCGGGAAACGAAAAGTCCCCGATATTGGTATTGATATTTTTAAGTTCGGAAGTCTGTGGCATGGTGATGTATTAAATGAAGGTTCCTTGCTTGTGAGTTGGCAGCGGCTTGCGCTGCGGCCCGTTTATTTTGCTGTGGCCAGCTCTTCTTTGACCCAATCGTAACCCTTCTCTTCGAGTTCGAGCGCGAGCTCCTTGCCACCGCTGCGAACGATCCGTCCGTCCCACATAACATGGACGTGGTCAGGCACGATGTATTCGAGGATTCGCTGATAGTGAGTGATGAGGAGAACACCCATCTCTTTTCCTCTTAGTGTGTTGACGCCTTCGGCGACGATGCGGAGGGCGTCGATGTCGAGGCCGGAGTCGGTTTCGTCCATAACGGCGTATTTCGGTTCGAGCATCGCCATCTGGAGGATTTCGCTTCGTTTTTTCTCACCGCCGGAGAAGCCTTCGTTGACGGCGCGGCTGGTGAAGGAGCGATCGATCTTGAGAAGGTCCATCTTCTCGTAAAGCTCTTTGTAATAAGCTACTGCGTCGAGAGTTTCGCCCTCATCCAAGCGTGCCTGGACGGCTGCACGGAGGAAATTCGCAATGCTGACGCCGGGGATTTCGCTCGGATATTGAAAAGCCATGAAGAGTCCGGCGCGCGAACGCTCATCTGGCTCCATGTCGAGGATATCCTCGCCATCGAGTGTGACCTCACCTGAGGTAACTTCGTAATCGGGATGACCTGCAAGCGCTTTTGCCAAGGTGCTTTTACCGGTGCCGTTTGGCCCCATAATCGCATGAACCTCTCCTTTCGGAAGTGTCAGGGAGAGATTTTTGAGGATCTCCGTGCCTTCGATGGAGACATTCAGATTTTTAATGTTGAGTTGGTTCATAGGTAAAACTTGTTTGTGGCCGGTCGCTCGGCCTGGATGTTTTTGTTTGCTGACAATCGGGACAGAGTCCGCGGAAAGTGATGTCGAACTGTTCGATTTGGAATTCGGACGATGGTTTTGAAACGAGTTGATCGAGGGTGGAGCGAGTCAGGTCGATGTCGTAAACGGATCCGCATTGGTTGCAATGAAAGTGACCATGTTCGGAAAGATTTCCACAAAAACGGGACGATTCACGGTCACGGTTCACTTGGCGGATCAATCCGCATTCGACGAGCTTTTCGAGGCAGTTGTAAACCGTGGCCAAGGAGATATTGGATGTTCTTTCCTTGACCCGTCGAAAAACCTCTTCGGCCGTCGGGTGGTCGCGTTTCGCCATGAGAACCTCGTAGACGAGCTTTCGCTGACGGGTCATCCGCAACCCGCTTTTCGCGAAGGTCTCATCGAGAAGGTTTCTGACTTTGTCCTTTTCCATCAATCAGGAAAAAAAGGTAAGGCCACTTTTTAATGAGATCAAGAACTATTCTAATTTATGGAGTCGGCGGCAGGGATTTCCGCTCCTCTGTAACCGCTCCGAAAGAAATGGAAGGCAGTGGCGTCCATCTACAAAAAAATAGCGGAGCCGAAGCCCCGCTATTTTCAGTTGCGCCGGAAAAAGGGCGCAGGTTTTTGAATTGATTTTGAACAGGTTACGCCGATGGGGCTGCCGCCTCTTCCAGTTCCGGTTGTTCGGCGAGCCAGCGCTCAGCTTCGATTGCCGATTGGCAGCCCATTCCGGCGGCGGTGATCGCCTGACGGTAGACGTGATCGACACAATCGCCGGCTGCATAGACGCCAGGCACTTTTGTGCGGACGGTGCTGCCGTTTTCGGTTAGGAGGTAGCCATTTTCGTCGAGATCAAGGAAATCGGCGAAGGCTTGCGTATTGGGAACGTGTCCGATTGCGACGAAAATTCCTTTGCAATCGATCCGCTTTTCTTCGCCGGTTTTCCGGTTTTGGACCTGAACGCCGCTGACTGCCTTATCCTCGATTCCGTGGATGCCGGTGACGACCGTGTCCCAGACCATTTCGATTTTCGGGTGAGCGAGCACGCGGTCCTGCAAGATTTGGGAAGCGCGCAGCTCATCGCGGCGGTGGATCAAGGTGACTTTGCTGCAAAAGCGTGTGAGGAAAAGAGCCTCTTCGCAGGCTGAATCGCCCCCACCGACGACGACGACTTCCATATCCCGGTAAAAGGCACCATCGCAGGTCGCACAAGTCGTGACTCCGCCGCCGCCGAAAAGTTCTTTTTCGCCGGGAAGGCCGAGCATTTTCGGAGAAGCTCCCGTGCAGATAATGACACTTCGTGCGCGAAAAGTTTCGGAGCCGACGGTCAAGACATACGGTTGTTGGGAGAAGTCGACCTTATCGACGAACCCCTGATGGAAACGGGTCCCGAAGCGCGTTGCCTGATTGCGCATGTTTTGCATCAGCTCGAAACCGTCGATCCCGTTTTCGAAACCGGGAAAGTTTTCGACTTCTGAAGTGGTCGTGAGCTGGCCGCCGGGAAGGTTCCCTTCGATCACCAATGGGTTGAGATTGGCCCGCGCTGTATAAATCGCAGCGGTGAGACCTGCACAACCGGTTCCGACGATAATCACATTTTCGATTTGAGAACTCATGAGTAAAAGGGAAACTACATCATTTTTTGAGAAAAATGAATTTTATTTTTAATGAGACCATTGATCGATAGTCATACGCATCTGGAAACCTTTCATCGTAAGGGAGTATTGGACGAGGTTTTGGAGCGGGCGAAGGCGGCCGGAGTTGAGCACGTTGTGACGGTCGGCACGAATTCCGAAGATTGGGGTCTTTATCAACAACTTGCGAAAGATTATCGGGGAACGGTTTTTTATACGGTAGGAATCCATCCATCGGGAATGGGTGACGATTGGCGGGAGCAGTTAGCGGAGATCGAGGGTTATTTTTCGCAATCGGAGAACCGTCCGGTTGCGGTGGGGGAGATCGGTCTCGATCGTTTTCATTTGAGCGAAGATCCTGAACGAGCGGAAATGGAAATGGTTCGTCAAAAGGAGGCTTTTCGGGCGCAACTTGCGATTGCTGGGAATCTGAAGATGCCGGTTGTCGTTCATTCGCGCGGTGCTTTTGACGAATGTGTGGAGATCGTCGATGAATCGGACGTTTCGTGGGAGCGCGTCGTTTTTCATTGTTTTACGGAAGGCGCAGCCG
>DATGSL010000392.1:0-4768 GCA_035302665.1 Opitutales bacterium
GTAAGAGAACTCTCATCTCTTCAGTCACTTCGCGTATTGCTTTCGCTACTCGCTTGACAGCGCCGCCATGGCGCTGCGCGCCATGCCCGGCGCACACAACAAAAACCGCTGCCATCGCCGCGGTCGGTTCGGCGGCCCAACCCTTCCTTTTTCCACTCTACTTTGCCGTCAGCAAAGCCACGCACTCGAGATGCTTCGTCTGCGGGAAAAGATCGAAGGGCTGCACCGAATCGAGCTGATAATCGTTTTCGACAAAAAATTGCAGATCGCGAATCTGCGTCGCCGGGTTGCACGAAACATAGACAACCCGTTTCGGCCGAAATGCGAAAAGCTGCCGGAGAAAGAGCTCGTCCGATCCTTTTCTTGGCGGATCAATGATTACCGCTGTTTCCTCCGGCGGAAAGGTCACGCCCTCAAAAATCGACGACGCATCACCGGCAAGGAATGTGCAGTTTTCGATGCCATTTAATTTCGCATTCTCCTCCGCCGAACGAATCGCATTTTCACTGATTTCAACTCCTGCCACCTTTTCAAACCGGTCGGCAGCCGTCAGTGCAAAGAGGCCCGATCCGCAATAAGTATCGACCAAAAAACGACAATTTCCAAAAGATGCTTTTTCCGCCACGTAACCGGTCAACTCTTCCAAAATGAAGGGATTATTCTGGAAAAATTCTCCCGCCTGAAACCGAAATCGCTTTCCCGTAACTTCTTCGGTAATCATCGCCCCGGGATCGGTCACGACTCCTTCGAGCGCCTCGCGAATCAGAATCGTCGCACCGCGCTTATAAGTAGCCGCATTTCGATGAATCGTTTCGCGAATTTCCGGCAATTTTTTGTTGATCGCCTCCGAAGCGATCGGACATTGCGGCACATCGACAAGTCGGTTCCTCATTCCCGCACGCAAAAAACCGATCGCATCGATCTGCCCGTTTCTCGGACGGCGAAAATGAGGCGTGATTTTTGCCCGATAACCATACTCCCGCGGCGAACCGATAACGGGCTCGACGGTCGTTTTTATCCCAGCCATTCGCTCCAGAAGCTCCTCCACCTGCTGACGTTTCCAACGCAGCTGTTCTCCATAACGGATATGCTGATATTGACAGCCTCCACACGTCCCAAAAAGCGGACAGCCCGGCTCGACTCGATGCGGCGACGGCTCCAGCACCTCCAACAAATCGGCTTCCGAATAGTTTTTGTGATTGCGAAAAATCCGCCCGCGAACCTTTTCGCCCGGAATAACACCCGGAATCATCACCACCCAATCATCGACGCGGGCAACCCCTTGCCCCATATTTGTAAGGGAGGTGATTTCCAGCTCAAGTTCGTGATGATAAGGAAATGGATGATCGTTAAATGGCTTTTTTCTCGCTGTCATTTTAAAACAGAAAACCTTAAACCACGAACTCACACGAACAAACACGAATCCAAGATATTTCGAAATCCCGAAGCAAAATCCGCTCCGTCGTTGATCCAATCGACGCCCGCGTTGCCATGTCACACGAATCGATCACCAGTCTGCAAAATCCACGGGTCAAAAACCTCGTGAAACTCCGCGATCGCCGCCATCGCGACCGAACCGGCTATTTCCTGATCGAGGGCTACCGGGAACTTTCCCGTGCGCTCGCCCGAAAGGTCCCGGTCCGTGAAATCTATTTCTCACCCGACTGGTTTCTCGGCGAAAACGAATTTCCACTTCTCGACGAAGCAGCTAAAAATGGCATTGCCCTCTTCGAACTGACGAAACTGGTTTTCCGAAAATGTTCCTACCGGGACCGCCCCGACGGTCTGATCGGCGTCGCGGATCAGACGCGACTTTCCCTCCACGACTTGAAACTACCGGAAAACCCGCTCCTTCTCGTCTGCGAAAAAATCGAAAAACCGGGAAATCTCGGCACTCTTTTGCGCGGAGCCGATGCCGCCGGAGCCGACGCGGTGATCGTCTGCGATCCGGTGACCGATATTTTCAATCCGAACGTCGTCCGCGCCTCAACCGGCGTCCTTTTTTCAATTCCACTTGTCGTCACCGAACGGGAAGAGCTAATCGACTTTCTCCGAACGCAAAAAATCTGCTCCGTCGCCACGACGCCCGACACCGATCTCCTTTACACAAAATCCGATCTGCGCGGTCCGATCGCGCTTTTGATGGGAAGCGAGCAATACGGACTTTCGCCCGAATGGCTAGCCGCCGCCGATGTCAAAGTCCGCATTCCGATGGCCGGCCAGGCCGATTCGCTCAACGTCGCGATGGCAGCCATTGTCACCCTCTTCGAAGCGGTCCGCCAACGCGGTCTCTCCTGACGGAAAACCTAGCCGATTTCAACCAGCTTTCCGTGCCTGAAGGGCATACATCAGCGGGAAAAATGCGTATTCGCCGGGCCAACGCCAATTTCCTTCCGCATCCTCTTCAAGCCACGGCAACGCGCGATAAGTCGTGTAAGGAAATTCCTTCATCGCCGTCAGTTCCAATCCGGCATCGAGAAGCGCCTGCACCGCTCCACCCACCGTATACGGCCATTCATAACTGACGGTTTCCACAGAAGCTTCAGGAACTGCATAACTTCCCGCGCCACCGGAACAGATACTTTCACCGATCGGGAAATACGGATAACGCAATAACGGCGCTTCGAGATCGACGGAAGTTTCGTCGAGCACCTGAAGTTGCGGATGAAATTCGCGCAAATAAAAACGGCCGCCCGGTCGCAGCATTTTTGCAACCTCCTGAGCCCAGCGCGATAAATCGGGCAACCACGGAAGAACGCCGGCCGTTGCCACAACAAGATCAAAGGTTTCCGCCAAATGTTCCGAAACCGCGTAAACATCGGTTTCGACAAAACGGGCCTCAATCTCGCATTCTTCAGCAAGCTGTCGAGCGCGCGCAATCGATTTTCCGGAGAAATCAACACCGGTTACCGTCGCACCGAGTCGGGCCCACGAAAGGGTATCCATTCCAAAATGACATTGCAGATGAAGAAGCGACAACCCCTCCACCGAACCGACCGCTTCAATATCACACGAAGGCAACGAAAGTTGGCCTTGTCGAAAACCGTCGACGTCGTAAAACTCGGAAGCAAAATGAAGATCCGTCCACGCATCCCAGAGCCGACGATTGGTTTTCTTTTCAAAAATCATCCGATGATCCTCCCCATTTTCACCAACATTGGCAAACAAACCCAAAACATCGCACCCCTGCGCATCTATGGAAAATAATCCTGGGATCGAAAAACGTGTCGTCATCGCCGGCGGCAGCGGCTTTTTGGGGATGAGCCTGGCGCGATTCCTCCGCGAACGGGATTTCGAAGTAGTTATCCTCACCCGCCATCCGACGCCGAAAAAAGAGACACGCGAGGTTTTCTGGGACGGACGAACGCTCGGCGATTGGTCGCGGGAACTCGAGGGTGCGAGCGCCGTTGTAAATCTGGCCGGGCGCTCCGTCGATTGCATAAAAACACCCGATCATTGTGACGAGATTTTGCGCTCCCGTGTGGAACCGACCCGTGTTCTGGGAGAAGCGGTCCGGACGATCGATCGCCCTCCTCCGGTTTGGGTGCAAATGGCCACAGCTCATCGTTACGGCGATCCTCCGGAAGCGATTTGCGATGAGGAATCTGCATTCGGATACGGCCTCGCGCCGTTTGTCGCTCAAGCCTGGGAAGAGGCTTACGAAGAGTCGAAGCTTCCCGAAATGAGGGGTGTCGTCCTCCGCACGAGTTTTGTTTTGGGAAAAATGGAGGTGCGCTCGGCCGTTTAGCGAAACTCGCTCGCTGGGGCCTCGGAGGAAAAATCGGTCACGGCAGGCAGGGGATGAGTTGGATTCACGAAGCCGATCTCAATCGTATCTTTTATCGAGCTCTTACCGACAACAAAATGACCGGTCCTTATCTCGCAACGGCGCCAAAGCCGATATCGAACGCCGAGTTCATGCGCTCGCTCAGAAAAACACTTCGCGTTCCGATCGGTCTACCCGCAGCCGAATGGATGGCAAGAATCGGTGCGCCGCTCATCATGAAAACCGATCCCGAGCTCGCACTTTACGGCCGTTATTGCATTCCCAGCCGCCTGCAAAAGGAAGGTTTCGAATTCCATTTTCCCGAAATCGACGCAGCCTTGCGCGACTTGCTTTAACCTGAAAAAAATCCAGCATCCGCGGCGAACTTCGATTCACCGAAAGATCACAAGACCCGCTTCATCCAAATCGCCAGTTCCCCCGCCCCGCGACCGGTTCAAGATAAAATGAACCGGATTTTCCGCCTTTACTGAATAAATTCGTTTGTGATCCTTTTCACAAATACAAAAACAGAAGGCGACATCCGGCGAAGCCCCACCCGCACCAAGCCGAGACAAACACCCCAGGAGACCTCCCGCAAATTGCGGCCGACTGCCCTGGCTTTTGTTGTGGTTTCTTGTTGTGGCTTCTGCCAATCAGGAGATTGGCGTTCCCGGGCGCGCCGATCTCCCGATCGGCATATAACGTTTCCGCACCTAACCGTCGCCGCTCGGACCGCCAGTTTCCGGCCCGCAACCTCTGCTGCATACGAGGGCTACGAGCGAGAGATCCCAATTTTTCTTAATCCTGAAAAGAGGTTTCCCAAACCGGGGAGCCTTTTTTTTGCTTTGAAAATCGGGATTTGTTGCATTGAAGCAACGCGCGAAGGTGGAAAGCATTCCCCATCGCCCCTACGGATCGACTTGCTCGTTCAACGAGGCAAGCGCGACGCGATCGGTCAAATCAAGCCTCAGCGGCGTCATCGAAACATAGTCCTCCATGACC
>DATGSL010000393.1:0-4058 GCA_035302665.1 Opitutales bacterium
TTCGGGCTCATCCTCCAGCGGTATTCCCGGAGCGCCCGGCTTAGTCAGATCAATGTCTGTAAAGGCACCTTCGCTGCTGAAGACGTTGCCGGAAATCGTTTCTCTGGACGAATTCGTTCGGAAAGTGAAGGAAGCTTTTCCCTTTTGTTCGATGTGGTTACCGATTATTTCAAGACTTCTTAGCGAACCGTTGGAAACGAGATCGATCACGTCGCCGCCACCTGCGTCATTCAGAAACTCGAACCGGTTTTCCCGAATCGACACGAAATTTTCATCCGGATTATTGGAAAAACGGATCATTCTTGTCGCCGAGCCGCTTGTGCGCTGAAAAAGATTTTCGTGGATGTAGACGCCGCTTCGGTCGACAGGAAATTGTTTTCGCATACTGAGCCAGATGATCGAATCGACGTACCAATTGCCGCTGATTCGGACCTCGCCCCCTTCGGTTCGCAGAGAGGTGTCGGCATTTACGAAAAGATTATCGCGAACGATCGCTCCCGATCCGGCCCGGTGGTAGAATCCGCGGGTTGCGGCGTTGATGACTTCGTTTTCGTAGATCTCGATATTCGAGCTCGCGGCTTCGATCGCCGACATCCCGTAAATATTCTCGATGTAATTGTGAAAAACTTTGTGGCCCTGGTTTCCGAGATCGAGACCTCCTTTGAAACTCACCGCTCCGTCGTCATCCGAGCCGCGGATGTTGCGGATGACGTTGCCGCTGATTTCGTTAAATGCGCCGCGAAAATACATCGCGTTTACGTCATCACCCTCGGGACCGCCATCGATGTCTTCGAAGAGATTGTTGCGGACGGTAATATAATTCCCGTAAAGAAGCATTGCTTTCAGGTTTCCATTAACCGTTGTTTTTCTGAGGTTTCGAATAACGTTGTTTTCGATCAGATGCCGACCTTGACCGGCGAAAATATCCTCCATACCGGCATCATCGGAACTCTCTCCGAGGCGGATCGCATAACCGCCGAGTTGCCAGCCGGAAAGCCCCTCATCGGTCGCATAGTTGATGATATCGAGAAATTGATTGTTGATGATCTGCGCCCTTGAAACATTCCCGCGGATATTCACGGCAGCATAATGGATCTTTCGAAAAATCGAATCGCGGATCGTCAGATTATCGATCAGATAGGGGCGCTGAGATTTGCTGGAAGTACTTAAACCGATGACTCCCTGATGTGCGTTTTCGGTTGAAATATCCTCGAAACGGCACCGCTCGATACGGATATCGCTGAGCGTATAGTTGGCGCGGCTGACGAGTCCGATCGGCTCGATCATCTGCTCAAATCCGAGATCGGTAAAACTTGTTCCACTCGCCTCTACGAGAAACCGGGCTTCGTTATTTCGCGCGGTGATGATCGATTTTTCGTGGCCTTCTCCGACAAAAGAAACGGCCCGGTCGATCACGATATTTCCCCTAATGTAGTAGCGACCTTCGGGAATCCTCAACGCCGTCCTTTGTCTGGCTGCTTCCCTCATTGCATCTTCAAAAGCGGAAGTATCATCCGAGCTTCCATTTCCCACCGCGCCAAAATCTTTTACAGATACTCCGAAAAGGGGAGAGGTCAGGAGAAGGACCAGGGAAAAAATGAACATAAACCGGCCGGAAACTGATTTCATCTTCAAAGGCGGTCGAATCAGCGAAAAACAATTATTCATATGCGAAAAAACGATCGGTTGAATCCAAGGGATTCCCCGGTTTTCGAACCATGGGACATCTTATGTCTGACGTGCAGGTTTCCCCAAATTTCCGTAAAAGCAACATGGAATCGCTAATTTATTGTCGGAACGAGCAATCCTGATACGGCTCTTTTAAGAGCGTAAATGACGATTGGAAAAATCGGTCGAAATTTTTTAACTCGCTTTCTTTCAAATAATATCGAGATTTTAAAAAATCATAAAAATCGGCGCTTAAGGCTGTTTTGGGGACTCGTTTTTCAAATCCGAATTGAGTTTGCCAACTCAGGGAAAACCTTGCCTTAATTTCTCCGACAAATTCCCCTTCTTATGCATCATTGGAAATTTTTCCGGACCGGTGGCCTGACGCAGGTATCTCTCGAAAGCGCCGACGATCTTTTAAATCTGAGGAATCTCGACAAGAAGCTCTGGGTCGCTCTGAGCTGTCCGGTCAAAGGACTTGAGATCGACGAAAAGACGCTCGGCTTGATCGATCTCGACGAAGATGGTCGGGTGCGTGTGCCGGAGGTGCTCGCCGCTGTCGAATGGGCTGCCAAGCGGCTGAAGGATCCGGGAGAACTCCTTTTAGGCGCTGACTCGCTTCCGCTTAATTCGATCGATGATTCGACGCCGGCGGGCGAGACACTTGTGGCTTCGGCGCGTCAGATTCTCGCATCTCTCGATAAGGAGGGTGCAGAAACGATTTCTCCGGCCGAAAGCAGCGATACGGCAAAGATTTTTGCCTCCAGTCCTTTGAATGGCGATGGAAGTATTCCGCCGAAAGCATCGGATGATCCTGCGATTCAGGCACTTATTCAGGATGTTATTCTGACGCAGGGCGGAACGATGGGACGTTGCGGAAATGAAGGCGTCACCGCTGCTCAGATCGAAACATTTTTTTCGGAACTGCAGGAATATATGAATTGGGTCGAGGAGAGCGCCGAGCGCGATATCGCAGTTCTCGGTGAAAGCACGGATGCGGCGCTCACGGCCCTGAAAAACGTTCGGGCGAAGGTCGATGATTTTTTTGCCCGTTGTCGCCTCGCGGCTTTCGACGATCGAGCCACCGGAGCATTGAACCGCTCTGAAAGTGCTTACATGGAAGTTGCCGCGAAAGATCTGAAAATCACTGTTGAAGAGGTTGCAGCCTTTCCCCTCGCAAAGATCAACGGCAACCATGAGCTCCCGTTGACCGAAGGGGTAAATCCGGCCTGGATTTCGGGCATTCAGGCTTTGCGGGAGTTGGTTGTGGAGCCTCTTCTCGGTTCGGATAAGGAGACATTGACCGAAGAGGAATGGATTTCCTTGAACGCAGATTTTGCGCCTTACGAAACGTGGCTCGGATCCAAAACCGGCGTGAGTGTCGAGCAGCTCGGCGTCGAGCGGATTCGCGAAATTTTAAAAAGCGATGGACGGGAAAAACTCGATGAGCTGGTCGCGCGGGATAAAGCTTTGGAGCCGGAATTTACCGCCATCAGCGATGTCGATCGCCTGGTCCATTATTACCGGGATCTCCGCTTGCTGCTTCATAATTTTGTCAATTTCGCCGATTTCTACTCGAATGACCGCATGGCGGTTTTTCAATCGGGACGACTTTTCTTCGACAGCCGCAGTACCGAGTTGTGCATGGTCGTAAACGGTCCGAGTCCACTGGCGGCGATGAGTAAGATGTACATCGTTTACATGGATTGTAAGCGGGAAGGGGAAACGATGAAAATCGCCGCCTGTATCACCCAAGGCGACAGCGATTATCTTTTCGTCGGGCGCAATGGCGTTTTTTATGACCGAAAAGGTCGCGATTGGGATGCGACGGTAACCAGCATTGTCGATAGTCCGATCAGCATCCGGCAGGCTTTCTTCTCTCCATATAAAAAATTCGTCCGGATGATCGAGGAGCAGGTGGCGAAACGAGCCGCTGCTGCCGATGCTGCATCTTCGGAAAAACTTCAAAAAGCGGCCGAAGCTACTACCGGGACGGATGAAGGCGGAGCTGCGACTCCGGTCCTTTTCGGAATGCCTGCGCGGAGAATCGATGTCGGCACGGTCGCCGCTCTCGGAGTAGCGGTCGGCGCGATCGGAGGCGCTTTGGCGACATTGGCGACGGGAATTGCCCGGCTCTCACTTTGGCAGGTTCCGCTTGTGGTGCTCGGTCTGATTCTCCTGATTTCCCTTCCGTCGATGGTGATTGCCGCCATCAAACTGCGCCAGCGCACGTTGGGACCCTTGCTTGAAGCGAATGGCTGGGCCATCAACGGCCGCGTTCGGATCAGCATTCTCTTTGGCCGTAAATTGACTGCGATCTCGAAGTTGCCCGCCGGTTCGAAGCGATCTTTCCGCGATCCTTACAAAGACCGCTCAAAAAGCCGGAAGCG
>DATGSL010000394.1:0-4384 GCA_035302665.1 Opitutales bacterium
GATGAAATAGAGGCAACCGAGATAAAATGCCGCCCGGGAAACCCATTCGGTTGAGGTTCCCAATTCCGGAGTAAAGAAGATTCCGAAAACACCGGTTCCGAAGAGGGCGAGGGCATATCCATACCATTTTCCGATGCTCCAGTTCTGCCGGTTGCTGATTCTAAGGATCACCATCGAGGCGCTGCCAAAGGCGGCCACGGCTCCGAGCAGGAGCAGGCGGCGCAAAAAGATGGAGAGTTCGCTCTCACCTAAAAGCGGTCCGACCCAGCCGGAAAGGACCGCGGTTGAATAGAGAAAAACGGTCACGATCACCAGCGGATAAGTGATGCGGAGGACTTTGGGCGCATTTCCGACGATTTGGGTTCCGGAGATACCGACCAAAACAGCGACCGCAAAATGGATCAAACTCGTTAAAACGAGTCCGCAGAGATAGAGGGCCATTCCTTGAAGAGGTAAGCTGAAAAAATTATAAACGATACCGGCTATGAAATTGGATGTGGCGAAAAGAAGGAGTCCGGAACCGAAAAGCAGGATGGAAGCGGATCCGTTTTGACGAAAACTGCGAGCTGCAAGAAGAGAAACCCAGAGGAGAATGACGGTGCCGAATGCAAAATTCAGGAGAGTTCGAAAAAGATCTAGGGGTGCCGGTGTTGTTTGAATCATCCAGCTCAAGCCGAGCAGTGCCAGGAAGAGGGGAATCGGAATCCAAGCAAAAGGAAGCAGACGGTCAAAGTAGTGAAAACCTTCGTTGGCCGGATGGGCACCTTGACGAAATTTTGCCCCGGGCTGATGAGACTTATGCGGCTGCATGTTCGTTCGGGAGGAATTTCATTTTATACGTAAACGATCCGTTTATCGACCTTTAAAGTTGTTTTCGGCAAGAAACGGACGGTTTTCCCTGATTATCCTCATAAATCGATCCTTTTTGTGCTCGCCGCTTGCAACAACCGGTTCTTTTCCCACTCTAGGAGAGTTCGCTTATGATTTCTCTTAAGGATATTTCACTCAGTTTTGGCCGAAAAGCACTTTACCAGGATATTTCCGTTACGATCCACGCGCGCGATCGAATCGGCTTGGTCGGCTCGAACGGATCGGGTAAATCGACCTTTTTCAAAATGTTGCTCGGGGAGCAGGAGAGCGACGCCGGCACAATCGAGAAACCGGATCATGTTACGTTCGGCTATCTGCCGCAGGATGGGATCACGGCCTCCGGAAAAACCCTTTACGAGGAAGCCGAGTCGGCATTTGAAGATGTTTTGACGCTTCAAAAGAAACTCGATGACGCTGGCGATCGGATGGCGACGATGGATACCTCGACCGAGGAATTTTACGATCTGATCGACTCGATGGGCGTCTGGGAAGAGCAGCTGGCCGATCATGAACCGGAAAAAATGCGCTCCCGGATTGAGCGCGTGTTGATGGGACTCGGTTTTTCCATGAGCGATCTCGAGCGCCAGACGCAGGAATTTTCTGGTGGATGGCAAATGCGGATCGCTCTGGCAAAACTTCTTTTGCAAAATCCGTCGCTTCTTCTGCTGGACGAACCGACCAACCACCTCGATATCGTATCGCAGCATTGGGTTGAGCAATATTTGAAGCACTATCAGGGAGCGTTGATGGTGATTTCTCACGACCGCGCGTTTCTCGACACGGTAACGAATCGGACGATCGAACTGAAGCTCGGCAGACTCAACTCTTACAAAGGCAATTACACCTTTTACGAAAAAGAGAGCCAGGCGCGGATCGAACAGCTCCGGCGCGCCCGCGACAATCAGCAAAAGGAGATCAAGCGCCAGAAGGAGTTTATCAATCGCTTCCGCGCGAATGTTCATAAAGCCGGCGTTGTGCAGAGCCGAATGAAAGCTCTCGACAAGGTCGAACTGATCGAACTCGAACCGCAGGAAAGGAAGATCTATTTCCGTTTTCCACCGCCACCTCCTGCGAGTGCGAAAGTGATTGAGCTGGAAGATGTCTACAAATCGTATGGCGACATCAAGGTTTTCCGCGGACTCGATCTTCGGATTGAAAAGGGCGATCGGATCGCAGTCGTCGGTGTCAATGGCGCGGGAAAATCGACCCTCGCACGGATTCTGGCCGGTGTTGAACCGATCGATTCCGGAACGCGGGAAACGGGCGTCAACACAGTCATCGGTTACTTTGCGCAGCAGCAGGCCGACGAACTGAATCCGGTTAACACGGTTCTTCAGGAGGTCGAGCAGGTGACAGAAGGGCAACAAGATGTAAATCCGCGGGCGGTTCTCGGAGCGCTGCTCTTCAGCGGCGATGATGTTTTCAAGAAAACGTCAGTTCTTTCCGGAGGAGAGCGAAACCGCGTCGCGTTGGCGAAAATGCTGATGCGCCCGGCCAATTGCATCATTCTCGACGAACCGACGAACCACCTGGACATCCGGAGTAAGGAAGTTCTGCAGGAGGCGATCAACCTTTTCGAGGGAACGGTGATTCTGGTCAGTCACGACCGGGCCTTTCTCGACGAGGTTGTGAATAAAGTTCTCGAAGTCCGACCCGATGGAACTCGCATGTTGACCTGTAACGTCAGTGAATACGTCGAGAAAATCGAAGCCAATTTGGCCGATATTCGATAACCGGTAGAGCGCAGGAGGCTGCGGCTACCAGCTACTCAGGTTCGATGGAAGTGCTTCAAAAAACGGGGTCAGTTTCGGCTCGCTGTGAGAGCGGAATCGGGCTTTATGTGCATGTTCCGTTTTGTTCGACGACCTGCGATTTTTGCGCTTTTTATCAGGAAAAACCGGGAAAGGGCGATTTTGATCGTTATGTCGATGGAATTGCAAAAGAACTGGAGCTTCTCGATCGGCCGCTTCCGGTAAAAACTGTTTTTTGGGGAGGAGGAACTCCGGGACTTTTGCCACCGGCGCAAATTCGGCGTTTGGGCGCGATTTTGAAGGAGGCCGCCGATGGTTGCATTCAGGAATGGACGGTCGAAATGACGCCCGGATGTGTGAAAAAGGAACGATTGGAGGCGCTGTCGGAGGTCGGTGTGACTCGGATTTCGCTCGGAGCGCAGAGTTTCCAGCCGCGTTTGCTCGATTCACTCGGTCGGATGCATCCGCGGGAGAAAATTTTTTCCGCCTATGAAAAACTTCGTGCGCACGGATTTGAGAATGTAAATCTCGATTTGATGTTCGCACTTCCGAATCAAACGCCTGAGGAATGGGCGCTCGATCTGGCGGAGGCTGTTGCTCTGGGGCCCGATCATCTTTCGACCTATTGTCTGACTTTTGAAGAAGATACGGTGCTTTATATCCAGCTTTCGGAAGGGAAAATTACTCGGGATGAGGAAACGGAAATTTCGTTTTATAAGATCGCCTGGGAAAAATTGGCGGAGGCAGGATTTCGGCAATACGAGATCTCGAATTACGCGCGTCCGGGACACGAATGTGTTCATAATTTGAACACGTGGAGGATGTGCGAATGGATCGGGCTCGGTCCGGCCGGCGCTTCGCAATATGGAGGACGCCGCTCGAGCAATACCGCGAATCTCGACCTTTGGCTCGAGCGACTCGATGCGGGCATCCGCTCGGATGAGCAGGAGGAGAGGCTGACGCCGGAACTTTTAGCCGCCGACTATTTGATTTTCGGATTGCGGCTCAATCGCGGCGTCGATCTCGGAGAGCTGGAGGAACGTTTTCCGTGCGAACTTCCTGAAATGCTTCTTCCTGCGATCGAACAATGGGTGAGAGAAGGTTTGGCGGTTCGAAGCGGTCAAAACCTTCGCCTGACGGCTGACGGGCGGCTGGTTGTTGACCGCATCGGGATGGAGTTGCTCGAGATCTTCGATTCGTAATTTTGGGAACTTACGAAGCGAGCGGAACGATGACAACTGGAGTTTTTGCGCGGCGAAGGATGCCGTGGGCGGTGCTTCCGACGAGGAGGTCGTAAACCCTGCCATGACCGTGTGAACCGATCACGATGTAGCGGATCTCCGGTTTTTCGGCCGCTTTTACGATCGATCGGGCGGCTTCCCCCTGAAGGACCTCGATCGAGACTTCGAAGTTTTTTTCGCGAAGTTCGGCCGCATGTTTTTCGAGCCTCTCCTGCGCTCGTTTCACTCTTTCCTGTAGTTCTCTCGCGATGTCGACTGCGGTGATGTAGTAGGGCGTTGTGACGATGGTTGGGTTGACCACGTGTAGCAGGGACAAACGATGGCTGGTGTCAGTCGCAAGAGCAGCTGCCTCGGAAATGACCTTTGAGGTAACTTCTGAAAAATCAACGGGAACAAGAATAGATTTTTGCATAATTGAGTTTGGATTAAAGGACCGTGGTGAATCGATGAAGACAAAGAAGTACCGTAATTACAAACACGATTCCGATGATGGAAACAATCGTTCCTGTGAGGATCATTTCG
>DATGSL010000395.1:0-3445 GCA_035302665.1 Opitutales bacterium
GATCACATAGAGTCCCGGGAGGTTGCTCATCAAATTATAATCAACCCAGAGTCCGCCCATCGTGTAGTGGACCGCCGGATAAATGCGCATCGGTACGTCATAAGCGACTTCGCCGGTGATGCTCTCGTACATGTCAAAGAGGTTACCGTAGCGCTCCTTGATCGTCTGTTTACCAAACCGTTCGATCGCATCGGCGAAATCGAGATAAACTCCCCGTCCGCCCGGACCAACCCCGCGGCCTTCGTCGCAAACCTCTTTCGCACTCCGGGACGAAATATCACGCGGCGCCAAATTCCCGTAACTCGGATACTTCCGCTCAAGATAATAATCGCGCTCGGAATGTGGGATCTCTCCAGGCGGTCGATTGTCCCCTTTCTTCTTCGGAACCCAGACCCGGCCATCATTTCGAAGAGATTCGCTCATCAAAGTCAACTTCGACTGATGGTCCCCACTTGCCGGAATACAGGTCGGGTGAATTTGCGTAAAACAGGGATTCGCGAAAAAAGCTCCTTTTTTGTGAGCTCTGTACGTGGCCGTTACATTCGATCCACGGGCATTGGTCGAAAGATAGAAAAGATTGCCGTAACCGCCAGTAGCGAGAACAACCGAGTCAGCTGCGTGAGATTCGATCGCCCCGGTAACGAGATTTCGCACGACGATTCCCTTCGCGTGGCCGTCGATAACGACCAGGTCGAGCATCTCGGTCCGTGGAAACATTTTTACCGTACCGGCAGCCACTTGGCGGGAAAGCGCCGAATAACAACCGAGAAGAAGCTGCTGTCCCGTCTGTCCTCGCGCGTAAAATGTGCGGGAAACTTGTGCACCGCCGAAAGATCGGTTGGCGAGCGTGCCACCATATTCGCGCGCAAACGGAACTCCCTGCGCGACCGCCTGATCGATGATATTTCGGCTGTAATAAGCCATCCGGTAGACATTCGCCTCGCGGGCCCGGTAGTCGCCACCTTTCAGAGTATCGTAAAAGAGCCGCTGAACGCTGTCGCCGTCGTTCTGATAATTTTTCGCCGCATTGATCCCCCCTTGGGCAGCGATACTGTGCGCACGGCGCGGACTATCCTGAATGCAAAAACATTTTACGTTGTAGCCGAGTTCGCCGAGCGTAGCGGCAGCCGAACCTCCAGCTAGACCCGAACCGACGACGATGATTTCGTATTTACGCCTGTTGTTCGGAGCAACGAGTTTTATGCTCTTCAAATGGTTTTCCCACTTTTCTGAAAGTGGGCCTGATGGAATTTTGGCGTCTAATTTCATTGGCGGAAAAGTGGGGTTAATTAAAATAGCCGAACAATACGGCGAGGGGAATGGAGCTGTTGCCAACAAAAATGATTGCGGCAATTATCCAGGAAATCGAATCGGTGAAACCCCGCGTGCCCGAGTTTCTCAACCCGAGGGTCTGAAGCAAACTTGCGATTCCGTGACCGAGATGCATCGCTAGCAGCAACATTGCCACAATGTAAAATCCGGAAATCCAAAAGTTGCTGAAACCGGCAATCACCATCGTATAAACATCGGGACGACCAGCTTGATCGACCAAATCCCGGTATTCCGGATTCGTTACCTGCACCGTAAAATGCAGCAGATGATAAATCACGAAAAGGAGAACGATGACACCGCTCCAGCGCATGGTCCGCGCGGCGTAAGTCGCCTGAATCGTCCCATCACGCAAATAATTCCGCGGACGGGAACGCATATTTTCGAGCGTTAGCACAACGGCTACCCAAATATGCAGCACGAAAACGGCGAGCAACAGAATGCGCACCGTCCATAAAAGCAGAGGCATGCTCTGCAGCGCGTGAGCATAAGCGTTCAGTTGCTCCTGCCCCTGGCTTAGGAAGATCTGCAGATTTCCAAGCATATGACCGATCACGAAGCCGAGCAAAATCAGCCCGGTGACAGCCATAATGATTTTCCTGCCGATCGAGGAAGTGAAAAAAGTGACTCCTGATTGCATCAATGGGTTGTTTCTTATTACGGTTAAAGAATCGAAGAATCAACAGAAACTCCGGGTCACCTCATATCACGGGAAACAACTCCCCGAACGCTCCATACGCGGGAAGAACGAGCCTCTTCTAAAAAACGATCCTGAGGGACCGGAAATAATCCTAGCAAGAGCGCAAGCGTGGTCAATGAGCGAAATTTCCGTATAAGCAAAACTTGTCGAAAGATTTTGCAATTCTAATACCCGGACACCGACTGTCCGCATGCCACCAAACCTTATTTCGGAAATCAGCCCGGCTTTTCCGCCCAAATAGCCCGGAAAAGAGAGAGGGCGCTCACAACGAGTGCATGTTTAATCGTCCCTTCCTCCACCATCCGGAAAACCGTTTCCATCTCCTCCAAGCTCACTCCAATCTCTTCATCACCATCCCATTCAGACTCAAATTTCTTTACCACATTTTTCACCAGAACAAACCAACAGCGATTATCCATGATCGCGGGGTTCGGCCAAACATTGCCGATGATCCGTGCATTTTCTCCAACGTAACCCGTTTCCTCTTTCAACTCCCGCAATCCGGCCGTCACCGCATCCTCGCCTTCGTCAATAATACCTCCCGGAATTTCCAACGCAAAATCCTCGACTCCAAAACGGAATTGCTTGATCAGCAGCACCTCCCGCTGCGGCGTCACAGCGACTACATTCACCCAATCAGGAGACGAAAGGGAGAAAAAATCCCGCGTCGAATCGCGATCCGGATGTTTACATTTTTTGCGCAAAACCGAAAACACCCGGCAATCGGCATGGAGATGCCTCGATTGAATCTCCCACTCACGCGGCTCCGAATTTTTACTTTGAATGCTCATAAAAATGCCCCGAGGCGATAAAGCGCGCTCTGAGGCAGTCGTTAAAAGGGAAAAGAGGCCGATGTTTAGCGAGTCGGCAGACTGATTTTCTGGCCGACCTGCAATCGCCGCGGATCGACCTCCGCATTCGCCTCCAAAAGCCTTGCGAGGCTAATCCCATGATCTGCCGCAACCGAAGAGAGGGTATCGCCACTTCGGATCACGTAAAATTCATCAACCGCCGATTCCTCTTCAACAGTTTCTACCTCAGCAACCGATTCCTCCACGTTTTCCTCAACAACATCCCCAGCTTCCGGCTCTGATTCCGCAACGGCGACGAAAACCTCCCGTCCCTCCAAATCGAGAAGCCGTTCCTGCAAACCGAGAAATCCTTCCCGCATGCCTTCGGCAAAAGCAACCGTTTCATTTAGATCGGTCCGCATCCGCGTCAATTCCGCGCTGACGCGATCGAGGGCATCCTGGGTACCGGTCCGTAGCGCTTCAACCTCTCGTTGGATCCGGGCAGTACCTGCCGAAAGTCCACTCGAGCTATTCTCTATTTCTCCGAGTTTTTGCCGAAGGTCCTCGACAACCGAAAAGTCATTTCGCAGCTCATCCGACTGATTCTTCGAAGTCACAGCAACAA
>DATGSL010000396.1:0-6752 GCA_035302665.1 Opitutales bacterium
CCCACTCAGCCTCCGGCAGCATACGCCGACGGCGAAGGATCCTCTTTTCCAAAACCCCCGGTTCCGATTCAACTGTATCCATCCGGAAAAGATACACGAATTCCCCGCACACTCATAGGAGGACGACCACCGGACGCTTACGTTTTCTCCAGCTGGAAGTGAATCTGATAAAGTAGAACAAACGATCATGAGCCGTGCGTCGGTTGGAAACGGCGTACGGTTCGAAATTTCAACAAAAAGGATGTAAGGTCATGGAAATGTCTCGGAACATTCGTATCGGTTGGAGGCGGTCGCTGCGACGCGGTGGTTTTACTCTGATTGAGCTTTTAACCGTGATAGCGATTATCGGAATTCTTGCTGCCATTTTGATTCCGGTGGTGGGAAAGGTCCGGGACTCGGCTAAAAACTCCGTTTGTGTGAGCAATCTTCGTCAGTGGCATGGCGCCGCGATGATGTTTGTAAACGACAACAACGGCAATCTTCCGATGGCAAATCAAAGTCTTCCGGATGGCAGTTCCCGTCCGTGGCCGGCGGCTCTCGGTTTTTATGCAGATTACGATTTGCCATTTGGTTCCCGCGCCTGGTGGTTCGACGGGATGCGTGATACGATCGGCACCTGTCCGGCTGACATGCATGAACATGGGCATTCCGGCGGAGGAGGAACTCTTTTTCCGGAAACCTACGTCAGCTATGGTTTGAATACGGACGCTGTGAATAGTCATTTCAGTTCTCCATCGACTCACGACCGGCAACCGATTCCTTACATCACTTATGAGAGCTATCCGAAGACGATTTTTATGGCCGATCGGCATGGCGGCTGGCATTGCCGCTATGGAAATTTTCCCGACGAATCGTATCGCCACAATGGACGGGCGAACATGGTTCTGATGGGAGGCGCGGTTTATTCGGCCCATCTGCACGGGGCGGAGGAAGATCCACCGGAATGGATGTGGATTCCGGAACGATATTGAGTTAGGAAATATTTCCATTTCTCGAAATATTTTATCAGAAGCCGAACGCGATCTTCGTTCGGCTTTTGGTTTTAACCGATTCATCTGTCGGCGCATTTGATTGAGCCGAACAAAAATTGATTATTAGCTTCTGTTTATGCGGTTTTTCCTACTGACATTGATCTCCTTTATTTTTGTTTCTTCTGTTTTTTCCTCGGAGTGGAAGCCGCCGCGTATTTCGCTATCCGGAAAAAGGGAACATCCGGTCATTACGCTGCCAGCCGAAGGTTTGGAGAGATTGCGGGCCGAGCTGGAGGGTGGGCCGCATCAAAAGGAAGTTCAGGGCTTGATCGATGCTGGGGAAAAAGCGATTCGTGGAGAACTCGAATTTCCTCCGCGCGGAGGCGTTCACAGTCAGTGGTATAATTGTCCCGATTGCGAGACTCGTATGAGAACCGTTTCTCCGACGGAGCACCGTTGCCGGATCTGCGAAAAAACCTACTCCGGTTCTCCTTACGACGACGTGCTTTTTAGTCAAATTCACGGGAGAAATCTTCGTCGTCTCGAAGAGGCCGCGTGGGCGTATATTTTAACCAAAGATGATCGGTTTGCGACATTTGCGCGCGATGTTCTTCTCGGTTATGCCGAACGATATCTGGAGTACGAATATCGGCATGCTTCCCGTTCGAATTCCGCCTATGCACGGCGGGCCGGCGGTCGTCTCTTTGATCAGACTCTGACGGAAGCTTTTCATCTACAGCAATATATTCTTCCGGCTTACGATCTCGTTGCCGGATCTCAGCTTTTTAAACCGGCCGATCATCGGGCGATCCGCGAGAAACT
Organism: Opitutales bacterium; assembly: GCA_035302665.1. Taxonomy (GTDB): domain Bacteria; phylum Verrucomicrobiota; class Verrucomicrobiia; order Opitutales; family T3Sed10-336; genus DATGSL01. The sequence continues at coordinate 1,794 of DATGSL010000396.1, forward strand.
GATTGTTCCGATGGTCGAAGGAATGTTCCGCAACGACAAAGGAAAGAGCAACTGGCAGAGTTTTCACAATACAGCAATGTTTTGGGCCGGAGCGATTCTTGGAAATCGGGAATGGATGGAGCGCTCGATTTTTGAGCCTGAGAACGGATTCCTCTTCCAGATGGAGAATTCGGTTCTCTCCGATGGAATGTGGTATGAAAACAGTTGGAGTTATCATTTTTATACCTACCGTGCTCTCGGTCGCCATGCGCAAGGGGCGGCGCATCTCGGAATTGACCTTTGGAATCATCCGAAGATGAAAAAAATGCTGACCTTGCCGCTCGATTTCGTGATGGCTGACGGATCGGTTCCGCGCACGGGAAATGCGACAACGCTCCGTCCGCTCGATCGGGCGCGATCCCGGGCCGCGTTGATGGAAGCCGCTTACGCAGTCTATCAGGATCCTGCATTTTTACCGGTTCTTCCGGAAAAGATCACCTCCCATTCCGTCCTCTATGGAAATACCGATGTCACCGGCCGCGGCCAATTAAAGCCGCGTCGGAGCACGGTGATGGAGAGCGGTTATGCGATATTGCGAACGGCGGGTGAGCCGGGTTTGACCGCTGCCTTGAATTTCGCGCCTTTTGGCGGCTATCATTCGCATTTCGATAAACTCAGCTTTGTCTTTTTTGGATTTGGCGAAGAACTCGGGGTTGATCGCGGGCGAGCGGCTGCACAAGCGTATAATTTGCCGATTCACAGAAACTGGTACCGGGCGACGATCAGCCACAATACGGTTCTCGTTGATGGTAAATCGCAATCGGCAGCCGATGGGGAACTGCTCTTTTTCAATTCGACCGATGAAGAGGTGGCTGTTGTGGCAAAAACCGATGCTTACGAAGGAGTCGATCACCGGAGGATGCTTTTTATGACGCCTGACTATCTGCTGGTTTTTGATGAACTTGAGGCAGCAAATCCGCGGCGTTTCGATTGGTTTTATCACAATCTCGGGAACGCAGCCGAATCCGCTCTCGCGACCGAGCCGGCGGACCTTTCCGTGTTTGGAGATGCTGCTGAATACATTGCCGATGGTAAAAGTGGTCAAAGCAATAAACTTTTGCGGGCCCATTTTCCGGGTAAGAACGTCACGGTTCATTTAACGGAAGCAGGCGGGTCCGATAGTGCGATCACAACCGCGCACGCTCCCGGAAGATCGGTCGATGTGCGGATCCCGCTCGTTTTCATCACTCGCAAGGGCGAAAGAGCGAATTTTGCCGCGGCGATCGAGCCGGTGCGAAACGGAGAAGAGCCTCGCGTCCGAGATGTGGTCGTGTCGCAAACAGATGAAGGGCCGTTGGTCGACGTCGATTTTGCCGGAAAGCGCCACCGGTATCTCCTGCGCTCCGATCACAGTATCATTCGCTCGCGCAACTAGTGTTAAGCGTTGTTGTGACTGCTGCCAATCAGGAGATTGGCGTTCCCGGGGTCCGCAAACCTCCGCTGCACACGAGGGCTAAGAGCGAGAGATCCCAGTTCTTTTTTCTCGCAGTCGGAGAGAGAAAGATTGGGAAAACCGCATTTCCTACTTCGACGCAGCCGCCAAACTTTGTTGGGCTTGGGCGTCGTCGTAGTTGAGCGACAGGATTCCGGACTTCGTCAGCGACGCGCGCAATGAATGGGCGAGGGCATAACTGAAAGCTCTTTGGTAAAAGGCGAGCGATTCGTTGAAACGAGGCAAGATCTCTTCGAGCGTTTTCGCATTGCGAATCTCTTTTTCGAGCGCGCGATGCCGTTCCTCGATCAGTTTCATCAATTCCGCATCTTCGCCTGCTTCATCCGACAAATCGAGCGTCCAAGTGAGATCTTCCTCCAGAAAACATTTTCCGACGAACTGTCCGGCAAGATTTCCCGACCATTCTTCGGGCGAAATTTGGGAAAGCCAAAAGCGGCCTTCTTTCCGGTAAAGCCAGTAAGCTTGTCCGGCGGTCGGTTTAAATTTGAAATCGCTTTCGAGGACAAAGAGCGACGTGAAGAGTTCGGTGGAAACCTGTTCGATCCGCTTAGGCGGCACATCTGCTATCGCTGCGCGGCCCTCGGCCAAGGTGGCGAGAATCGGAACCAGCCCTTTCCCCTGCGGATTTGGATTGCGTTGTGCCATGTCCGCTCAGTTTGAACGAAGTCTGGTAAATCGCAAGTGAGGTTTTTTGTCCCCCGATGCTCCGGTTTCGACAAAAATCGATGCCAGTTTTAAAAAAATTAGGCGTAGCTGATCTTCTTCGGGTACAGAACAATCGCGGCTTCGCCGGGAATCTTCCATTTGCCTTCGCTTGTCAGAGGCGGGGTTCCCAGACCGCCGTAACGGGGCGATTCGCTCGACCAGAGAAGTTCCCAATTCGTGCCGACCGGCGGTGCGATCAGCGGTTCCGGTGCGGGAGAAAGATCGGATCCGAGGCCGAGATTTATAATCAGCAATCGGTCATCGCCGCGTCCGCTAAAAAAGCGCAGGAGAAAAACAGAAGGCCCGAGAACCGCACCGTCGAGTCCGTCGGGTTGCTGTTGACGAAAAACCTGCTCTTTCCGCCGCAGTTTCAGAAGATCTTTGTGAAGGCGGTAGAATTCCTTATTTTTGGTTCGTTCGGAGAAATCGAGTTTCGAACTCAAAAAGGTTTCCCGGGAAAAAGGATTGCTTAATCGGTCCTGCATTTCCGTAACCGACAGACTTGGAAATTGCCGCAAAAAACCGGTTCGACCGCGCCGGATCGGTTCGATCAGTTCCTTTTTGTGGTCGGCGAAATAACAAAATGGCTTTGTTGAGCCAAATTCCTGCCCTTGAAAAAGCATCGGTGTTCCCGGCAAAAGCAGAAGTAAAGCGGTCATCGCCCGGTATCTGCCGGGACTTGTGCCTTGATGGGCCCGATGTCCGTAGGCGGAATTGGCGAGTTGATCGTGATTTTCGATAAAATTGACAAAAACAGCTGGTGGAAATCCGAAGGCCGGAGTGCCGCGAGGTTGTTTTTGCCAATCGTAATATTGGCCTTGGTAAAGGAAACCATATTTGGCGGAGGAGATGAATTCCTGAGGAGATCCGGTGTAGTCACTGTAATAAGCTTCATTTCGACCGGAGAGCGCAACCATTGCCGTGTGATGGAAATCGTCGTTCCAGATCGCGTCGAGACCATAACCGCCTTTTTCGATTGCCGTGATCATTTTGACCTCTTGCGGCTCGTTTTCCGTCACAATAATAATAGCCCGTTCCGATGCCGCTTTTCGGGCCGCCCTGGCGAGAGCAGTGATAATGTGATCCTCCGAGGCGTCGTGGATCGATTGCGTCGCGTCGAGGCGGAAGCCGTCGAGGTGAAATTCGCGGATCCAGTAGCATGCATTGGTAATCACGAATTCCCGTACCGGACCACAATTTTTTCCATCAAAGTTAAACGGCTCGCCCCATTCGTTTTTATAATGGCAGTTGAAATAATCGGCTGAAAAAACCCCCAGATAATTGCCATCGGGACCGGCATGATTGTAAACGACATCGAGAATTACCGCGAGACCGGTGTTGTGCGCGTCGTTGACGAAGCTTCGGAAATCGTCGGGCGAACCATAGAGCCGAGTTGGAGCGAAGAAATTGACGCCGTCATAACCCCAACCGAATTGCCCCGGGAAATCGGCAACCGGCATGATTTCGATGACTGTGATGCCGAGTTCGGACAATTCCTGAAGCTCGCGGGCGGCAGCTGACCAGGTTCCTTCTTTCGTGAAGGTTCCGATGTGCATCTCGTAAATAACTTGGCCTTCGATGGAAACTCCTTTCCAGGCGCGATCGGTCCAGTTGAAACGATGTGGGTCGACAATCTGAGACGGACCGTGTGGACCATCCGGTTGAAAACGGGAAGCTGGATCGGGATAAAGGGTTTTGTCGTCGTCGAGCTTGAATTGATAGAGGGCACCGGCGTGAATCTCCTCGACGAAGCCTGAGAAATATCCGTTTCCTTCAGAGATTAATTCAAACTCAGGTTCTGGTTTCGCGTCGCTCTCTTTTCCGGATCGGAAAACGACGGCTACTTTTGAACGGGCAGGAGCCCATAGGCGAAAATGCACCCCTTTATCGATCAATTCGGCGCCGATCGGAAATCGCCGCATCCGTCGTCGTCGTTCTTCTTCCGCTTTCTCCTTCATCCTGAGATGGATTTTACTCCAGGAACGAAAGATTACCAAGTAGGCCGCGATTTTCGTGACGCCGCCTACGCTGTTTTCGCCGCGTCTACGGGAGTGGAGTTTCGGAAATCGAGGGAATGGGAAGGACGCGGTTTTCGATTCGCGCACGGTCTGCGTGAAAACAAAGAAGATGTCCGTAGATCGAATTTTCCAGCAAAGTCGTTGCCAAAGAAGGAGAGCCGCCAGCGATCACCCGGACAAAATCCGCGACCATGCGCAAATCTCCACCGCCGTGGGAACCGCACCTTTCTGCTTCCGCCGTGAGATCAACGATTTCCTCACTAAAAATTTGGCCCGGAACGGGATCGATCATGCGGATGGCGAAACGGTTGCTTTCCAGCTCGCCGGTGATTTCTCCTTTGGTCCCTGTTAATGAAAGGTAGCGGAAGTTCTTAGCCGTTCCGCCGATCAGGTTGTGCGTAGCGGTGCAACCATCGGCAAATTCGATTGTGAGCGACTGCCGATCGACGACGGTATTGTCGGAATGGTAAACACAACGGCCGTAAGGATTTTCCGGATTCTTTAGCCAGGCTTCCTTTTCAGCAAAGGACGCGTCGACTCCGTCCTTGAGGTCGCTCCAGACGTAGCCGCCGCGGCGGGTGGCATCGTTTAAATAAAACTTTCGCGCTGAATAAAGACAGGCGTTTTCGACCTCTTCCGGGCAATCGACTAAACAGCGCTGGCCGGCACCTTGCGGAGCTTTTTCCGGGCGAAAGTAGGAGCGGCTGCCGAAACTCGCCACCCGCACCGGAGGAATTCCTTGTT